>JALOLI010000344.1 GCA_025456165.1 Acidimicrobiia bacterium
CGCGAGGTGGCCGCGCTGAAGCGCCAGGTGGCCGCGCTGCGCCGGCGGGCGCCGGTGCGCGGGCCGGCGGGCGTGCCGGGGGCCCCCGGCCCGCGCGGCGAGACGGGTCCGCCGGGTGCCCCGGGGGCACCGGGAGCCCCGGGAGCGGCGGGCGCGCCGGGGCCCCCCGGCCTTGTCGGCGCCCGGATCGTGCGGGTCATCCGCACCCTGCCGGCGAACACCCCGCTCGGGACGATCCTGACCATCCCCGGCGTCGGCGACCTCCAGGCCGCCTGCGGCGCCGGCGGCACCACGGCCAGCTTCCTGCAGACCACGGGCACGCTGGGCCCGGGCGCGTCGCTGATGTACCACGGGGTCGTCCAGGGGGGCGCGACCGACGCCGCGCTGGTCGACGGCGGCTCGGCGGGCGCCGGCGTCACCGACCAGGCGCTGCCGTGGGGGTTCACCGTCCAGGTGGCGCGATCCGACGGGGAGCCGGCGACCGCCTACACCGTCTCCGCCTACCCCGCGGGCATCGCCGGGCCCTGCGTCATCAGCGCCTTCGGCTGGGTCACCGAGTGACCCAGGCCCCCTCAGGTCCCCGGCCCGGCCTCAGGCTCAGGCGCCGGCCGGGGCCTCGGGGGCCGGGGGCGGCAGCGGGATGCGGCTCGGGCGCTCGCGGGGCGGGGGCGGGGGGGCGGCGGCCTGCTCCTCGGCCAGGCGCCGGGCCTTCTCGTCCTTGGCCCGGAAGGCCTCCTCCTCCGAGAGGCCGTCGAGCAGCCCGAGGAACTCCGGCGGGCGAGCTCATCGGAGTAGTCGGGCTCTGAGTGCATGTCACGGCCCAGGAACGGCGCGCCCTGGTTGTGGCCGAGCACCCGGGGCCCGAGCTTCTCCGACATCCCGAAGCGCATGGTCATCTGCTTGGCGGTCGAGGTGACCTTCTCCAGGTCGTTGGCCGCCCCGGTGGTGATCTCATCGAAGACGATCTCCTCCGCCGCCCGCCCGCCCAGGGTCATGGCCATGGTGTCCTCAAGCTGGGCCCGGGTGGTCAGGAACTTGTCCTCGGCCGGCATCGAGATGGTGTAGCCCAGGGCCTGGCCGCGGCTGACGATGGAGATCTTGTGCACGGGGTCGGAGTTGGCGAGGAAGTGGCCGACCAGGGCGTGGCCCATCTCGTGGTAGGCGGTGACCACCCGCTCCTTGTCTGACAGCAGCCGGGTCTTCTTCTCCGGACCCGCGATGACCCGGAGGATCCCCTCCTCAAGCTCCGATCCCTCGATCACCCGCTTGCCCTTTCGGGCGGCCAGGAGGGCGGCCTCATTGACCAGGTTGGCCAGATCGGCCCCGGTGAAGCCCGGGGTCTGGCCGGCCAGGGTGTCCAGGTCGATGTCCTTGGCGATCGGCTTGCCGCGGGTGTGGACCCGCAGGATCTGCGCGCGGCCGGCCCGGTCGGGGCGGTCCACGACGATCTGGCGGTCGAAGCGGCCGGGCCGGAGCAGGGCCGGATCGAGGATGTCGGGCCGGTTGGTCGCGGCGATCAGGATGATGTTGTCCTTCATCTCGAAGCCGTCCATCTCGACCAGGAGCTGGTTGAGCGTCTGCTCACGCTCATCATGCCCACCGCCCAGGCCCGCCCCGCGGTGGCGGCCGACCGCGTCGATCTCGTCCATGAAGATGATGCAGGGGGAGTTCTGCTTGGCCTGCTCGAACAGGTCGCGCACCCGGCTGGCGCCCACCCCGACGAACATCTCCACGAAGTCCGACCCTGAGATCGAGAAGAACGGCACCCCGGCCTCGCCGGCCACCGCCCGGGCCAGCAGCGTCTTTCCGGTGCCGGGGGGCCCGAAGAGCAGCACCCCCTTGGGGATGCGCGCGCCCAGGGCCTGGAACTTCTTGGGGTTCTCCAGGAACTCCTTGATCTCATGGAGCTCCTCGACCGCCTCATCCGCCCCGGCGACATCGCGGAAGGTGATCTTGGGCTGGTCGACCGAGAGGCGCTTGGCCTTGGACTTGCCGAAGCTCATGACCTTGGACCCGCCGCCCTGCATCTGGTTCATCAGGAAGATCCAGAAGATGAAGAACAGCGCGAAGGGGGCCAGGGTGAGCAGGAACCCCCACCAGGCCGAGCCGCCGCGGCCCTCGACCCGGAAGGGGATGTCGGCCCGGTCGATCTTGTCGGTGACCTGCGCCCCGTAGTTGTCGGGGTAGCCGGTGGTGTAGCGCTTGCCGTCGGTGCGGGTGACCGAGAGCTCCTGGCTCTTGGTCTTCATGGTCACCGTGCGCACCTGACCCTCGCTGAGCTCGGTCAGGAAGCCGTTGAAGGTGGGCCGCTCCGCATCCGAGCCGCCGGAGGTCACCAGCCGCTGGGCCACGAAGGCGAGCAGGATGACGATGAGGATGGGGAAGGCGGCGCTCTTGAAGAAGCGGCTCAACGCCTCGGGTCCTTTGGCAGCATGGTCACCGGGAGTCCGACCATAGCAGCGCCTGCGCCGGTCACCCGCCCGCTTGGGAGGGGTCGGCGAGCCGCGCGATGTAGGGCAGCTGGCGGTAGCGCTCGCCGATGTCCAGCCCGTACCCGATCACGAAGCAGTCGGGCAGCCGGAACCCCACGTAGCGACTGTCCAGGTTGAGCCGTTCCGCCCCCGGCTTGGTGAGCAGCGAGCACACCTCGAGCGAGGCCGGCTCC
>JALOLI010000068.1 GCA_025456165.1 Acidimicrobiia bacterium
GGGTCCTCGACGGTCATCACATGCACCGCCCGCGTGCGGTTGACCAGGTCGATGAGCGAGGCCAGCGTCGTGGACTTGCCCTGGCCGGTGGCTCCGGTGACCAGCACGAGTCCGCGGTTCATGCGGGCGAACTCCCCGACCACCGGGGGCATGCCCAGTTCCTCCAAGGACATGATGTGCTCGGGAATCGCACGCAGCACGGCTCCCACCGAGCCGCGCTGGAAGTAGACGTTCACCCGGAAGCGGCCCCTCCCCGCCACCGGGTGGGAGCAGTCCAGCTCCCGCCGCTCCTCGAGCTCTTCGCGCTGGCGGCCGCTGAGGATGGCGTAGATCAGGGTGCGCAGGGTGCCCGGCATGAGCCGCTCGTAGCCGGCGATCGGCAGGATCTCACCGTGGAGGCGCATCAGCGGTGGCGATCCCGCGGTGAGGTGCAGGTCGGATGATCCCGAGTCGAGGACCAGTTCGAGCAGCTGATTGAGGTGGTACCCGGGGTCCTCGCCCTCGACCGGCGCATCCCCCAGCCGCAGCTCAGAGACTGGCGAGTGCGGCGCAGGCGTCGCCGCCAACCCGTAGGCCCGGGCCAGAGTCGCCTCCAGTCCCGCCCGGGGAGCCAGGGCGGGCACGATGCGGCAGCGGCTGAGCTTCTCCACCAACGAGAGCTTGGCTCGGTCCATGGGATCGGCCAGGGCCACCACCAGGCCGTCGGCACCCTGGCGGCGCAGCGGCAGGGCTTGCTGCCCGGAGGCGGTAGCCGGGTCGAGGCGCCCCAGGGCATCGGGGTCCGGCTGCCACTCGCTGCCCGGGTCGAAGTACTCGATCCCCAGACGCTCGGCGGCCACCCGCAGCACCTCGTCGGGGCGCACCCGGCCTTCCTGGAGCAGGAGGCGAGCCGGATGGGCCCCGCCGGCCTCGGCCCGGCCGAGCACCTCCTCGAGGACGCCGCCGTCGAGGACTCCGCGGTCCACGAGCAGTTGACCCATCTGGCGAACGGCCCCGGCTCCAGACATCCTCAGACCACCACCCTCAGCACTTCTTCCAGCGTGGTCATGCCCAGCCGCACCTTCTCCTGGCCGTCCTGGCGGAGGGGGCGCATCCCCTGTTCCACGGCCACCCTCTTGATCTCATCCGAAGGACGGCGCTCCACCGCCATCCGCTGGATCTCCTCGGTGACGATCAGCACCTCGTTCACGGAGAGCCGGCCGCGGTACCCCGTGCCCGAGCAGACCTTGCAGCCCGCCGCCTCGTAGACGGTGATCGGTTCCCCCTCGGCTGGGAGCCCCACCTGGACCCGAACCTCGGGGGAAGCCTCGTGAGGGCGCCGGCACCGCTGGCACAGCTTGCGGGCCAGGCGCTGGGCCACGATGCAGTCCAATGCCGAGCTGACCAGATAGGCCTCCACCCCCATGTCGACCAGACGGTTGATCGACGAAGCGGCATCGTTGGTGTGCAGGGTGGTCAGCACCAGGTGCCCGGTGAGGGCAGCCTCCACCGCCGTCTTCGCCGTCTCCGGGTCGCGCACCTCGCCCACCAGCACGATGTCGGGGTCCGAGCGCAGGATCGACTTCAGGGCCGTGGCGAACAGCAGACCGGCCTTGCGGTTCACCTGCACCTGGGTAATCCCGGCAAGGCGGTACTCCACCGGGTCCTCCACCGTGATGATGTTGCGGTCCGGCTTGTTCAACACGTTGAGAGCGGCATAGAGGGTGGTCGTCTTGCCCGAGCCGGTGGGGCCCGTGACCAGGATGGCGCCGTAAGGCTTGCTCAGCGACTGGGAGAAGCGGTCGAGGGAGTGGGGCATGAACCCCAGGTCGGACAACTGCAGGACGGAGTCGTCCTTGTCGAGAACCCGGATGACGACCTTCTCCCCGTGGATTGAAGGCAGGGTGGCTACCCGCAGGTCGATGGCCCGGCCGTTGACCCGCAGGCCGACGCGCCCGTCCTGGGGCACCCTTCGTTCGGAGATGTCGAGGTCGGCCATGATCTTCACCCGGCTGATCACCGCCCCCGACACCGCCCGCGGAGTCGTCATCACCTCGTGGAGCACTCCGTCGATACGGAAGCGGATGCGCAGGTCCTTCTCCCCCGGCTCGAGGTGGAGGTCGGAGGCCCGCTCGTTCACCGCCCGGGTGATCAGCGTGTTGATCAACTTGACCACCGGAGCTTCCTCGACCGCGGCCTCGATCTTGGACAGGTCCTCGAGGGCCTCCCCCTCAGCCACCATGTCGGCCAGGTCCGCGACCGAGGAGTCATACCGGGCCAGGCGGCGGATCGCGTCCATGATGTCGCCCCGGGTGGCGATCCTCGAGGCGATGCGCATTCCGGTGATGGCCCGCAGATCGTCCACCACCAGGACGTTGCTCGGATCGGCCATGGCCACCACCAGGCGGCCCTCCTCGAAGCCGATGGGGATCACCGCATAGCGCCGAGCCAGGGCTTCCGGGACCAGCGCCGCCGCCGCCGGGTCGATGGTGGTCTCGGCCAGGTTCACGTACTCGAGGCCGGAATGGCGGGCCAGGACTCGCACGATGTCGGCTTCGGCGACGATGTGCTCTTCGACCAGGACGCGAGTCAGCGGCAGGCCCGATTCCGCTCGCACCGCCGCCGCCCGTTCCAGGTCGCGGCGAGTGAGCAGGCCCTCCTCGATAAGGAGCGACCCAATGTGCTCGATATCTACAGGCACCGAGTGATCCTTCCGGATGTCCGCCTAGCGGAGTGTCGGCACCCGCGACAGGCCTCTTGAGCGGGTTGGCCGCTTCTCGGCACCGTCCGGAGGATCATTCCCGGCCCAGCCTGCCCCTCGGGCGTGCCCTGCCCGGTCGGGCAGCCCATGCCGGCCTCCGGGGCCCCCGAGCATCTCTCAGTGGACCACCCCGGCGTCATGATCCGGCCCGCGGTCGGGCGGAAGCATGATGGTCCCCGCCACTACTCGACGCCCGTTCTAGATGCCGGCCGGGGTCGGGCGGGCGGCGGCCTGCCGCATCACACCGAAGTCGGCTTCGACGCCGGTCCACAGCAGGAAGGAGAGAGCCGCCTGGGCCGCGAGCAGGTCCAGGCCGTCGGCCACCGGCCGGCCCAACCGGCGCGCCGCGGCCACCGCGGGGGTGGGCTCCGCCCCGTACGGCATGTCGATCAGCCCCGTGGCCTCCTCGACCAGCCCCGGTGGCAGGGCCTCACCGTTCATCCCCAGGGGGGTGGCGTTCACCACTGTCACCCCCGAAACCGGCTCCCCCCAGGCGACCTCGCGGGCCGGGACGCCCAGAGCAGCCGCCAGGGCCCGCCCCGCTCCGGCCCGACGCGTCGCCACGGCGAGGCCGCGCCCGGCGAAGGCAATCAGGGCGGCCGCCGCCGCGCCGCCACCGCCCAGGACCAGCACCGGACCGTCGGCCGGGAGCCCGCCCCACTCCCGGACGAAATGCAGGCCCCCCACATCGGTGTTGTGGCCCACTACCTCGCCGCCTTCGGCCACGAGCGTGTTGACCGCCCCGCAGGCCGCCGCCTCAGGGGCAAGGCGGTCGGCGGCCGCTGCCGCCGTACGTTTGTGGGGCATAGTCACATTGGCGCCGTCCAGGGTGCCGGCGCGGATCTCGGAGCAGGCCCGGTAGACCCCGGCGGAATCCACCCTGCGGGCTTCGTACCGGCCCTCGATGCCCGCCGCCGCCAGGGCGGCCTGGTGGATGGCCGGAGACCGCGAGTGCCCCACCGGGTCGCCCAGCAGGACCAGCCTCACGGGATCAGGCCCGCCTCCCGGGCCGCCTGTTGGAGTTCCAGGAACTCGTCGAAGTCGGCGGTGAAGGCGTGGTGCCCGTCGGCGTCGCGCAGGACGTAGAAGAGGTAGTCGGTCTCCGCCGGCGCCGCCGCCGCCCGCAGCGAGGCGAGCCGGGTCCCCGAGATGGGCGTGGGCGGCAGGCCCTTGTAGAGGTAGGTGTTGTACGGCGAGTCGGTCGCCAGGTCGTCGAGACTCAGTCCGCCTTCGGGAAGCCCACCGAGGACGTAGACGATCGTGGCGTCGATCTGCAGCAGCATGTCGATGGCCAGCCGATTGAAGACCACGCTGGCGATGATGGGGCGCTCCTCGTCGAGGGCCGCCTCCCGCTCGATGAGCGAGGCGATGATCACCCCGTCGTAGGGGGTGAGCCCCCGGTCCGTCAGGTAGGTCCAGTCGATGGAGCCCACCCGCTGCTCGGCGGTGTCGGCGAGGAGTTGCAGCACCTTCGCCGGGGGATCGTTCTCGAAGATCTCGTAGGTGTCCGGAAAGAGCAGGCCCTCCCAGTCGGCCAGCGTGTCGGGTTCCTCGGGGAGGAGATCGGAGGTCACCGAGCCGTCCAGCAACGCCGCCTGGAGCACCGCCCGCTCGTATCCGGCCTGATCGGCCAGGGAATCGAGCATGGCGGCCACACTCTTGCCTTCGATCAGCGTTATGCGCACCACGCCGCCCCCCGGCCCCTCGACCAGCGCAGCGATCACGGCGTCGACGCTCATCCCGGTCTCGAGGTCGTAGGCGCCTGCCTGGAGCCGGTCGCTGACCTGCTGCAGGCGCACGGCCCGTTCGAACTCCGGCGCCGAGGAGATCACCCCGGCTTCGGCCAGCAGGCGGCCGATCTGGGCCGCCGAGGAGCCGGCGGCGATCTCCACCTCGACCGGTTCCCCAGCCACGGTGCCGTCGTCGTCCCCGCCAAGAGCCTCATTGACCACTCCGGCGAGCAGTTTCACTCCGGCGTAGGCACCGCCGAAGAGGATCGCTACCAGGGCGATCGCTCCCAGCGCCTTTAGGCTCGTTTTCAGCCAGCGGTTCGGGTCGTCCGGTTCAGCGGGGATAGGGCTTCGCGAGTCGCTCATCGCCCCCCATCCAAGTACGACTGCAGCAATACCGCGGCCGCCACCCGGTCGCGCACGGCGCGGCGCCGTCGTCCGGACAGGCCGGCCTCGACCAGCACCCTCTCGGCGCTGACCGACGTGAACCGCTCGTCGGCGAGGTCCACCGGAAGCCCGGTTGCCCCGGCCACCGCCGCGGCGAAGGTCCGCGCCGTCGCCGCCGCCGGCCCCTCGGTCCCGTTGAGGCTGACCGGCAGGCCCACCACGATGCGCTCCACGCCCAGGTCGGCGCCCAGGCGGGCGATCTGCCCCATGAGGTCGGGATCCTCGGCGTCGAGCACGCTGTGCGGCTGCGCCGTGATGCCGAGCGGGTCGCTCACCGCCACCCCCACCCGCCGGGTGCCGGGGTCCAGGGCGAGCACGCGCCCGGGGGTCATGCCTGCCTGAGGGCCTCCCGCCCCGCCAGCCGCGCCGCCTCCAGGGCCTCGGACAGACGATCCCCGTGCGGGCCTCCGGCCTGGGCCAGCTCGGGATCGCGACTCGACCCCCCGCCCAGGATCCGCGCCGCCGGCCCCAACAGGATCGCGGCCGACAAACCGGAGGCGACCAGGTCGCGCCCCATGGCGGCCACCAGGCTCGCCTTGCCGTCTCGCTCCGCCCCCAGCACGACCAGTCCCCGGCCGAGGCGGTCGCGCACCTGGATGGCCAGCGCCCGCAGCTCGTCGGGGGCCAGCCCCGCCCGCGCCGCGACGACGAGGCGCGCCCCGCCCACTTCCTCGGCCTCGCCCGCCAGCGCGCCGGCAGCCCCGGCCCGGGCCTGGGCCTCGTAGGCCTCGAGGCGCTTCTCCAGGTCGCGATTGTGGGTCAGGAGCGTCCCGACGGCCTCACCGGTCCCTTCGGGGCGCACCCGCAGCCGGTGGGCCACGCCCATCAGCTCGGCGCGCAGCTCACTGAGGTACCGGAAGGCCTGGGACCCGGTGTAGGCCTCCACCCGGCGCACGTTGGAGCCGATCGAGGACTCCCCCACCACCACGACCGGGCCGATCTGGCCGGTGGCCTCCACGTGAGTGCCGCCGCAGAGCTCCCGCGAGAAATCGCCGGCTTCCACCACCCGCACCTGCTCGCCGTACTTGTCGCCGAAGAAGGCCAGCGCCCCCAGCTCCTCGGCCTCGTGGCGGGACACCTCGAAGGTCCGCACCCGGGCGTCCTCGATGACCCGGCCGTTGGCCGCGTCCTCCACCGCCGCCAGCTCGTCGGCCCCGACGGCGGCGAAGTGGGAGAAGTCGAAGCGGAAGCGCCCCGGCTCCACCAGCGAGCCGGCCTGCTGCACGTGGGTGCCGAGGACCCGGCGCAGGGCCCAGTGCAGCACGTGCGTCCCGGAGTGGGACCGCCGGATGCGCTGCCGCCGGTCGGCGTCCACCTGCAGAGTGGCTTCCTGGCCGACCCGGAGCACCCCGGCGGTGACCTGCGCCCGATGCCCGTGCAGGCCGTGCACGGGGAACTGGGTGTCGGCTACACGGGCCGAGCCGGTGGCGGTGTCGAGGGTGCCGGAGTCGCCCACCTGGCCCCCGGACTCGGCGTAGAACGGGGTCCGATCGAGGTACACCTCGACCTCCTCCCCCTCGCCGGCCTGCTCCACCGCCTCGCCGGCGCGCACCAGGCTGAGGATGCGCCCGGGGGACTCCGTGCGCTCGTAGCCCACGAAGTCGGTGGGGCCGTGGAGGTCCAGGATCCCCCGGTAGACCGGGGCGGCACCCTCGTCGGGGCCGCCCTTCCAGGCGGCCCGCGCCCGCCGGCGTTGGGCCT
>JALOLI010000345.1 GCA_025456165.1 Acidimicrobiia bacterium
CGCATGTCCGACGAGAGCCTCCACACCCTGTCGGCCGACCGGCCCCGGATGCTGTGCGTCAACCGCATCCCCGCCGGCGTGGGCCTGCCCGCCCTGGCCTACGACTCCTACTCGCCGATGCTGGAGATCTGCGGCCTGCTGGAGCGCCTGGGGCATCGCCGGGTCGTCTACCTGGCCGGTCCCGAGGAGTCCTGGGTCAACGGGGAGCGCTGGCGGGCGGTGGAGAACTCCGGGGCGTTCGGCCTGGAACCCGTTCGGGTGCAAGCCGGGTACACCATCGACGAGGGGTACGCCGCCACCGACGCCGCCCTGCAGCACGACCCCTCTGCCCTAGTCGCTTCCAACGACCTCTGCGCCGTCGGGGTGCTCACCCGCCTGCGCGAACTGGGCCTCCGGGTGCCCGAGGACCTGTCGCTGACCGGCTTCGACGACATCCCGTTCTCGCGCCACACCCTGCCGCCCCTCACCACGGCCCGCATCCCCCGCCAGGCCCTCGGCGAGCGCGCCTGGGCACTCATGCGGTCCATACTCGCCGGGAAGGCCGTGCCCCCCGGCCAGCCCCTGATGCCCGCCGAGATCGTGGTGCGGGCTAGCACCGGCCCGGCGCGTCCCCCCGGCTCCCGCCGGGGCCGGAGATGAGCCTGCCGGGCCGGCCCGACTTGGTGGACCTGGGCTCCAGGGTCCTGATGCCCCGGATCGCCCTGGGCACCTTCCGCCTGCCCGGCGACGCCTCCGGCGTCGCCCTCATCCACCAGGGGCTGGCCGCCGGGTTCCGCCACATCGACGCCGCCACCTTCTACGGGAACGAGACGATGGTCGGCGAGGCCCTGGCGACCGGGCCGGTTGCCCGGGCCGATCTGTTCGTGACCACCAAGGTGTGGCCGAGCCAGCAGGGCGGCGAGGCCACGCTGGCTGCGTTCGAAGCCAGCCGGAGCGCCCTGCGCCTCGAGTACCTGGACCTGTACATGCTCCACTGGCCGGTGGACGGCCTGCTGCAGGAAACCTGGAGGGCCCTCGAGCGCCTTCGGGCCGAGGGCCTGGCCCGGGCCATCGGGGTGAGCAACTTCACCCGGCGCCACTTCCGAGCGCTCGCCGCCTTCGCCGACACCCCGGCGGCGGTCAACCAGATCGAGATGAACCCGTTCTGCTACCGCACCCAGCAGGAACGGGTCGAGGGAACCCTGGAATACGGCGCCGTCGTGGCCGGCTACCGCCCCTTCGCCAAGGCCGCGAAGCTCGCCCACCCCGTCGTCGCTGCCATCGCCGCCGCCCACGAGCGCACCGCCGCCCAGATCCTGCTCCGCTGGCAGCTCGACCATGGATTCGCCATCGTCCCCGGCTGGGCCCCCACTCCGCCGCTCATGGCGGAGAACCTGGCCGTCTTCGACTTCGCCCTGACCCCGGAGGAGAGGAACCGCCTCGACGCCCTCGACGAGGGCCTGCTCACCGCGGTCATCCCCCCGGAAGCCACCCCGTAGGGGTACCCCTGCCGGACCCGGACGCGCGAGAGCCGCGACTCTCGCTAGCCGCGGCTCTCGCGCGGGAGGACCTACTTCACTACTTTGAGCCGGGTCCGGTCGATGGTCACGCCGACGGCCACGATTATCAGGACGCCGTAGATGACCGGCTGGTACATCGGCCTTATGCCGGCGACATCCATGCCCACTCGCAACACCGCCATGATGAAAGCCCCCACCGCGGTGCGCCAGATGCTCCCCAGGCCGCCGGTGATGGCGGTCCCGCCGAGGACCACCGCCGCCAGGGCGGGAAGCATCAGGTTGTCGGCGGTCTTGGGAGACGCCGCCCCCAGCCAGGCGATGATCAGGATCCCCGCCGTGCCGGCGAAGAACCCGGAGAGGCCGAACACGGTGGTCATCACCCGCCCCACCCGCACCCCCGAGTAGGCGGCGGCCATCTGGCCGTTGCCGACGGCCAGGATGGAGCGCCCCAGGGGGAGCCAGTGCATGGCCGCCCCCACGAGCAGGACGACCGCGAGCGAGACGAGGGCCACATTGGGGATCCCGAAGGTTCGCTCGTAGAGGAACTCGAGTGTGCCGGTGTTCTCGATAACGCTGTGGCCCTCGGTGATGGCCAGTGCCAGGCCGGAGAAGAGCAGTACGAGCAGGATGGTGACCGGGCCCAAGTCGTCGAGCCAAAGCACGGTGAGCATGGCTGCCAGGGAGGCCAGCGAAGCATTGGACAGGTCGATGCGCCCGGTCAGGACCACCAGCATCTGCCCGGTGGCCAGCATCAGGATCACCGGCCACTGCTCGAGCAGGGCACGGGCGCTGGCCCAGCCGAAGAAGCTGGACTGTTTGAGCCCGACGGCGACGTAGAGCACGACCAGTACCGCCGCCGGCGCCAGGGCCCTCACCCACTTGCGGTCGGTGGCGGTGTCGGTGGTGGCAGCGACGCCGGTGGTGGCATCGGACATCGTCACACCATCCTCTCGAGGATCTCGACCTGGCCCGGCTTGGCCCCGGGCGGGGCATCGAACCGCCCGCTGACCTTGCCGTCCCTCATGGTGATGATCGTATGGCTCAGCGCGATTCCTTCGTCGAGGGTGTCGGCCAGCATGAGGATGCCCATTCCGCGTTCTGCCAGATCGCGGATCAGGTGGTGCACCTCGGCCTTAGCCCCGACGTCCAGGCCCCGGGTGGGCGTGTTCAGAATGAGCACCTTCATCTTCTCCGAGACCAGCCACTTGGCGACCACCACCTTCTGCTGGTTGCCGCCGCTGAGGTTCACCATCGGCGTCTCGATGGAGGGGGTCTTGATGCGCAACTGGTCGATCCAGTGCCGCACCAGCTTCCGTTCCTTGTTGAGGTTCAGGACCGGTCCGCTCTGGACCTCGTCCGGGTAGGCCATGGTGATGTTGGAGCGCACCGACATGGGGAGGAGCGCCCCCTCGTTCCGCCGGTCGGAGGGCACGTAGCCCAAGCCGGCAGCGGCCGCCTCCGCCGGAGCGCGGAACCTCACCTGTCTCCCCTTGAAGGTGATCGAGCCGCCCGTGGGGATGTAGGCCCCGACGATGGCCCGGGTGAGGGACTCCCGTCCCGCGCCCTGCACCCCGGCAATGCTGACTACCTCGCC
>JALOLI010000069.1 GCA_025456165.1 Acidimicrobiia bacterium
CGAGGAGCGCCACGCGGGCATCGCCGAGCTCCAGCCGACGGCCGGCGCGGTAGTCCTCCACCAGGTGATACTTGGCCACCCAGTCGCACTCGCGCCGCAGGGAGAGGGGGTCCTTCTCCAGCCCGGTGAGCAGATGCTCCCACATGCCCACGGCCGACTCCACCTGCGCCGGGAAGGGGTGGGCGCGGGAGTAGCGCAGCACTCGCTCGAGGTACTCCCATTGGATGTCCAGCGCCGACAGCTCTCGGCCGTTGGCGAGGCGCACCCGGCGCCGGCAGGTGAGGTCGTGACTGATCTCGCGCAGGGCCCGGATGGGGTTCTCCATCGTCAGATCGCGGAACACCACCCCTTCTTCGAGCATCTGCAGCAGGGCGAGGGTGCTGCCTGTCTTGGCGTAGGTGGCGTACTCGCTCATGTTCGAGTCCCCGGCGATGACGTGCAGCCGCCGGTAGCGCTCGGCGTCGGCGTGAGGCTCGTCCCGGGTGTTGATGATCGGGCGGCTGCGCGTGGTGGCCGAGGAGACGCCCTCCCAGATGTGCTCCGCCCGCTGCGCCAGGCAGAACACCGCCCCCCGCGAGGTGTGGAGGACCTTCCCCGCCCCGGCGAACACCTGGCGGGTGACGAAGAAGGGGATGAGCGTATCGAGGACCTGCTGGAAGTCGCTCTGGCGGGCCACCAGGTAGTTCTCGTGGCACCCATAGGAGTTTCCCGCCGAATCGGTGTTGTTCTTGAAGAGGTGGACCTGCCCCCGGATCCCCTCCTCCTCCAGGCGCCCCTCTGCCGAGTGCAGCAACCCCTCCAGGACCCGCTCGCCGGCCTTGTCGTGGGCCACCAGCTCGTAGAGGCTGTCGCACTCGGGAGTGGCGTACTCGGGATGGCTGCCCACATCGAGGTACAGCCGCGCCCCGTTCTCCAGGAAGACGTTCGACGACCGGCCCCACGACACGACCCGCCGGAACAGGTAGCGCGCCACCTCGTCGGGTGACAGCCGGCGCTGGCCGCGCAGGGTGCAGGTCACCCCGTACTCGTTCTCCATCCCGACGATGCGCCGCTCCACGGCGGGCAGCGTACCCGGGCGGTGCCGCTCCGGGCCCGCCTTCTCCCCACAATGGGCCCTGGGGTGCGGCCGGCCTCCCGATACCATGCGGCCGATGACCTCCCCTGTTCCCGGGCCCTTCGTGCTCCTGGCGACCCTGGCCGATCCGGCGGCCGCCGAACTGTGCGCCGCCCTCCTGCGCTCGGCCGGGATCGACTCGCGGCTGCGCGGTGAATCGCTCGGCCCCTACCGGCTCACCGTCGGGAGCATGGCGGCCACCCAGGTGTGGGTGCCGGCCTCCGAGCTGCAGGATGCCCGGGATGTGATCGAGGACTCCGGCCTGCCCGACGGCGGGTAGCGCGTCGGCGGCGGCCCGCCGGAGGCTCCACCTCGCTCAGCACGCGCATCGACAGGCTCGGGGCATCATCGCAACCCGTCAGACCACCGACGCCCGGACGATGATGCTGGTTCCCCTACTGATGCGTCTTCTCAGGCGCCGCCCATCTCCTCCGCCGCCAGCCGGCGGAAGGCCCTGCGGCCGAGGGTCCGGTCGACCACCGCCGCCTCCCACTCATGGACTTCGAAGCTCCGGGCGCCCACCGTCTGGAAGGCCGCCACCGCCCACTGCACCGCCTCGGCGAGAGGCGCCTCAGGCCGGTAGCTCTGCCGGAGCAGCGCGGCGAGCTGGTCCTCCTGGCCGCCGATGACCGCCACGTGGTCGTCGGCCGAGAGGGTGCCGTCGTAGGTGATCTTGAACAGGAGGTTGCCCGCGGTGGTATCCCCCACTTCGGCCAGCATGATGCCTACCTCGTAGGGCTTCACCTCCTGGGTGAAGATCTGGCCGAGGGCGTGGGAGTAGGCATTGGCCAGGGACTTGGCGGTGACATCGCTGCGGGCGTAGGAGTAGCCCTTCAGGTCGGCGTGGCGGATCCCGGCCACCCGCAGCGCCTCGAACTCGCTGTACTTCCCCGCCCCGGCGAAGGCGATCCGGTCGTAGATCTCCCCGATCTTGTGCAGGGTGCCGCTGGGGTTCTCGGCCACCAGCAGGATGCCGTCGGCGTACTCCACTGCGGCGATCGACTTGCCCCGGGCGATGCCCTTGCGGGCGTACTCGGCCCGGTCCTTCATGAGCTGCTCGGGCGGGACGTAGAACGGGACGGTCATCGCGCCTCCCCCATGGCCCGGCGGGCGGCGGCAGCCACCCGGTCCTCGGCCAGCTCGCTGAAGCCCTGCGCCGAGATGACCACGACGTTGGGGTAGATCCCCCGCTGCAGATCGGGGCCGCCGGTGGCCGAATCTTCCTCGGCCGCCGCCACCAGGGCCTCGACCGCCACCCTCAGCGCCTCGTCCTCGGTGAGGCCCTCGCGGAAGGCACCCCGCAGGTGGGCCTTGGCGTAGGGGCCGCCGGAACCCGTCGCGGTGAAGTCGGTCTCCTCGTAGCGCCCGCCGACCACGTCGTAGCTGTAGAGGCGGCCCCGTCCGGCCGCCTCGTCGAAGCCGCAGAAGAGCGGGACGACGACGAGCCCCTGAAAGGCCATAGGCAGCTGTGCCCGGACCATGGCCGCCAGGTGGTTGGCCTTGCCTTCCAGGCTGAGCCGGCTGCCCTCGAGCTTCTCGTAGTGCTCGAGCTCGGTCTGGAACAGGCGGATGAGTTCGATGGCGATGCCGGCGACGCCGGAGATCGCCACTGCCGAGAGGGTGTCGGCGGGGAACACCTTCTGCAGGCTGCGGTGGGCGATCACATTGCCCACCGTGGCCCGGCGGTCGCCCGCCATGAGAACCCCGCCGGCGTAGCGGAAGGCGAGCACGGTGGTGGCCTCAGGAGGCTCCAGTGACCCCGCCTCGGCCGGCAGAGACCACCGGGGGCCCAGGCCGCGCGACTGCAGGAGGGCGGTGAAGCTGGCGGCCGGGACCACCGGATCCCAGGGGAGGCCGCCGGCTCGCCCCTCGGTCACTGGCCCCCCTTTTGCACGTAGTTCTTGACGAACTCCTCGGCGTTCTCCTCGAGGACGGAGTCGATCTCGTCGAGCAGGTCGTCTATGCGCTCCGTGAGCTCGCCGCCCATCCCCTGCGGGACGGCAGCCCCCTGCGGGGACTCCTCAGAGTGCCCCGAGCGGCGGGGCTGCTTGCGTTCCTGTTCGGGCATTGGCTCCTCCGAGGGCTTGGATCAGATCGGCGGCCGTGGCGGACCGATCGATGAGGTCGGCCACTCGCTCCCGGCTCCCGCGCAGCGGCTCCATCATAGGCACCCGCACCAGGGCAGCCTCCCCGACGTCGAGGATCAGCGACTCCCAGTTGGCGGCCAGCACGGCGTCGCCGAAACGTTCCACGACGCGCCCCCGGAAGTAGGCGCGGGTCCGCTCCGGAGGCTCCGTCGTGGCCCGATCCACCTCGGCATCGGTGAACAGCCGGTCCATGCGGCCCGCCCGGACGAGGCGGCGGTGCAGGCTGCGCTCCGGGGCGACATCGTGGTACTGCAGGTCCAGCAGTCGCAGCTTGGGATGGGACCAGGCCAGGCCGTCGCGGGCACGGTATTCCTCCATCAGGCGGAGCTTGGCGGCCCAATCCAGGTACCCGGCGGTGGAAGCCGGGTCCGCCTCCAACGCGTCCAGCGTCTCGCCCCAGAGGCTCAGCACGCCGCTCTCGACCGGCCCGACCCCAACTTCGGCCGCGTAGCTCGCGACGCGCGCCAGGTACTGCCGCTGCAGGTCGAGCGGGGACGCCGTCTTGCCCCCATCGAGCCGGACCGTCCGCCGCAGGCCCGGGTCGTGGCTCACCCGCCACATCTCCCGCACCGGGTCCTCGAGGAGCAGGGGCTTCCCCAGTGCCCCCGCCTCCAGCGCGGCCAGCACCATCGCCGTACTCCCCAGCTTGAGCAGGATCTGCTTCTCCGACAGGTTGGCATCCCCCACGATCACGTGCAGCCGGCGATAGGTGCCCGGGTCGGCGTGCGGCTCGTCCCGGGTGTTGACGATGGGCCGCTTCAGGGTGGTCTCCAGGCCCACTTCCTCCTCGAAGAAGTCGGCGCGCTGGCTCAGCTGGAAGGGAACACCGGGGCGGCCGTTCTCGCTACCCACCTTCCCCGCCCCGGTGAACACCTGGCGGGTGACGAGGAAGGCCGTCAGGTGGGCCACGATGTCGCCGAAGGGAACCGCCCGGGCCATCAGGTAGTTCTCGTGGGCGCCGTACGAGTTGCCCTTGCCGTCGCTGTTGTTCTTGTGGATCAGGAGGCGCTCCCCCGGCCCCAGGGCGCCCTGGGCGGCGGCGGCAGCGCGGGCCAGGATCACCTCTCCGGCCTTGTCGTAGAGGGCGGCCTCGAGCGGGTCGAAGCACTCGGGCGTGGAGAACTCAGGGTGAGCGTGGTCGACGTACAGCCTGGCGCCGTTGGCCAGGACGGCGTTGAGCATGCCGTTGTCGAAGTCTGACGCCCCCGAACCGAAGCCCCGGGCATCGCGCCCCGGGGTCTCATCGTCGTACGACCACCGCACGCGCCCGGGTCCGGCGTACGCCCCCACCACGAGGCTCGACGCCGTCACCGGGTTGTAGCCGGACCGGCCGCGCACGCTGATCCCGAACTCGGTCTCGGTCCCGAGCACCTTGTGAACGGCGAGGCTCACAGGTATTGGCCCGTGCTGATCGCTTCGATGGCGCGGTGCGGGGTGTCGCCCCCGACCAGGGTCCGCACGTAGACGATGCGCTCGCCCTTCTTGCCGGAGATGCGGGCCCAGTCGTCGGGGTTGGTGGTGTTGGGCAGGTCCTCGTGCTCGCGAAACTCCTGGCGCACCGCCTCGACCAGATCGGCGGTCCCCACCCCGCGTCCGCCGCCCGCTATCTCCCGCTTGATGGCCGTCTTCTTGGCCCGGCGCACCACGTTCTCGATCATGGCCCCCGAGGCGAAATCCCTGAAGAAGAGTGTCTCCTTGTCACCGCTGGCGTAGGTCACCTCGAGGAAGCGGTTCTCGTCGTTGGTGGCGTACATCGCCGCGATGACCCGCTCGATCATGGCCGTCACCAGCGCCGCTCGATCGCCCCCGGCGGCGCCGAGCTCGTCCTCAGGCAGGGGCAGGGTCTGCCGCAGGTAGATGCCGAAGATCTCCCGCGCCGCCGCCTCGTCGGGACGCTCGATCTTGATCTTCACATCGAGCCGCCCCGGGCGCAGGATGGCCGGGTCGATGAGGTCCTCGCGGTTCGAGGCCCCGATCACGATGACATTCTTCAGGCCTTCGACGCCGTCGAGCTCAGAGAGGAGCTGCGGGACCACCGTGTGCTCCACATCCGACGACACCCCGCTGCCCCGGATGCGGAACAGGGAATCCATCTCGTCGAAGAAGACGATGACCGGCACCCCCTCGTCGGACTTCTCCTTGGCGCGGGAGAAGATGAGCCGGATCTGCCGCTCGGTCTCGCCGACGTACTTGTTGAGGAGTTCCGGGCCCTTCACGTTGAGGAAGTACGACCGCGCATCCTCCGAGCCGGTCTTGGCCGCGACCGCACGGGCGAGGCTGTTGGCCACCGCCTTGGCGATCAGGGTCTTGCCGCAGCCCGGAGGCCCATAGAGGAGCACCCCCTTGGGGGCGCTGAGCCCGTACTCCTCGAAGAGGTGCTTCTGCAGGTAGGGCAGCTCGACCGCGTCGCGGATGGTCTCGATCTGCGGCCCGAGGCCCCCGATCTGCTCGTAGGTGATGTCGGGGACTTCCTCCAGGACGAGCTCCTCAACCTCGGGCCGCACCAGCCGTTCGTGGATCAGCCCGCTCCGCCCGTCGAGCCGCACCGAGTCCCCCACCCGCAGCGGCGCCTCCAGCATCGGCCCGGCCAGGCCCACCACCCGCTCCTCGTCCGCCGGCCCCACGACGATCACCCGGCCATCTCCCATGACCTCTTTGACCGTGGCCACCTCCCCGGCAGGGTCGAAGGCCCGCACGTCCACCACGTTCATTGCCTCGTTGAGCAAGACTTCCTGCCCGCGCTCCAGTTCCTTGACCTCGATGGCCGGCTGCACCCCCACTCGCAGTTTGCGCCCGCCGGTGAGCACGTCGAGCGTCCCGTCTGTGTTGACGCGCTCGACGATGCCGAAGGCGTTCGGAGGAGCAGTCAGCTTCTCGACCTCGGTGCGCAGCAGGGCGAGCTGTTGGCGGGTCTCCTCGAGCGCGGCCGAGAGCCGCTCGTTCTGCGACACCGCCTGGGACAACCGCCCCTTGGCCTCGAGCAGGCGCTCCTCGAGCACCCGCACCCGGCGCGGGGCATCCTGGAGGCGGCGCCGCAGGATGGCGATCTCCTCCTCCAGCATCCGGATCGTCTGAGCCAGCTCGTCGCCGGAGTGCTCGTCCGCAGCCAAGGCTCCTCCTGGTCGGCCGGCGGTGAGTATACGGCCGCCCCTTCTGCAGCCCCGGCGCTCGCCCTGCGGCCCATCCGGCGCAGCAGGATTCGGAGCCGCCGTTTCGCCCGGTACAATCGTCCTAGGTCCCAACGAACAGAGGGAAACGATGAAGGTCTGGATCGACCAGGACCTCTGCACCGGCGACGGCCTGTGCGAGGAGATTGCCCCCGACGTCTTCGTCCAGGCAAGGCGCAGGTTCCCGCCGGCTCCGAGGACGCCACTCGCCAGTCCGCCGAGGAATGCCCCGGCGAGTGCATCTTCATCGAGGAGTAGGGGTGCGCCAATAGGCCGCCGCCCCTCGCCGGATGCCGGCCGACGGTTGGGCGGCAGCCGGCCCTGAGGCGGACCTATTCGCGTATCCCTCCGGCGCTCCCAACGTCTGAAGAGGGGCCTCGCGGCTAGCGGGGCCCCTCTTCTGTGGGCGGTCAGGCAGGTGCGGCTGCCGGCCCGTCGGAGGACCCGCCGGCAGCGGCCTTGCGGGCCACGGTGATGAAGCCGGTGTGCCCGACCATCTGGCTCGCCGGCCTGACCGACCGGCCCTCGGCCACCCACTCGCGGAACAGCACCTCGAAGGTGACCGGCTCCATGAAGCGGTGCGACCGGCGCAGCTCGTCGTGCAGGTGCTGCACCTGGGGCACCGTCGGCACGTAAGACGTGAGTATCCCCCCCTCGGCCAGTCCGGCGACCGCGGGACCCACCACCTCCCAAGGTTCCGGTAGATCCAGGACCAGGCGGTCGGGCGCGACCTCGGCGACGAGTTCTTCCACCCGTCCCAACCGCAGGTCGAGGTTGGCCGGGACGCCTCCGAAGAAGCGGGCGATGGCCGCCCGGGCCCCGGCGGCGTGGTCGGGCCTTTCTTCGACGCTCACCACCCGCCCCCCCGGGCCGACGGCGCGAACCAGCGCCATGGTCAGCGCCCCCGAGCCCGGCCAGACGCGGCCGCAGCGCCACCAGGCGCCCGTCGCCCGACGAGCGCAAGACCGTCCCCTCGGCCGAGCCGATGATCTCGCTGTGGGCCAGCACCCCCACGTGATAGTGGAAGACGGCCGCCGGGTCGAGGTCGAGCAGGTAGTGACGGCCCTTCCCATCGACCAGCAGGCAGACCTCGCCGGGGCGGAAGGGGGCGCTCACCGGCCGGAGAGCAGCAGGGGGAGGGTGAACGAGAGCAGCATCATCACCGCGAGGATGACGCCGAGGATCTTGATCATGCGGTCACGGTGCCGGAACACGGCGCCACTCTAGGCGGCCTTCGATCTTCTCCCCCGGGCCCAGGCTGCGGCCGACGAGCCGTGGAGGCGGCCCGGCTGGAGCCTCCAGCCAGCTTCCGCCCTAACATCGCCTCCATGGACCTGCTGCGCACTGGAGCCCGCGCCCTCGCCGGCGGGGCCCGCCGGGGGAACCCCGGACTGGCCGGACTGGGGACCGCGCTGCTCGTCCTGGGCTGGATGCGCCGGCGGCGGCGGCCCAAACGGGAGATCCTCTTCGCCCGCACCTTGCAGCCCGGCGAGGCGCTGCGGATACGGCTGCTCGGCCGCGATCAAGAACCCGAGAGCGAGTAACGAAGCCGGCCCGGGGCACGCCGGGGCCGGTTCACCCCAGGCGGAAGACCTCGACCCGGGCGCTCCCCTTCTTCCCCTTGCGCTTGCCGAGGAGGAAGAACAGGGCGAGGGCAATCACCACCACGACTGCCGCCACCACCATCCCGGTCGTGGCCGCCTTCGACTCGTCCACCACTCCCTGGATCTCGCGCAGCTTGGCTTCGAGATCGGCCTTCTCGACTCTCATTTGAACGCCCTCCAGGCCACCAGTCCCGTGACCGCCAGCAGTCCGACGAACGACAGGATGTAGCCGAGCCCACTCCAGATCTGGCCGTCCGGCAGGGCTGCCACGATCAGCCGCATTCCTGCCACGGCCAGGAAGAGAGCCGCGAGGGCAAAGAGGAGGGCCGCGGCGAAGCCCAGGCCGGCCGCCCTGCCGAGGGCCTTCGCCGGCTCTACGGTGCGCTGCCGCACGTACTCCTTGGACAGCTCGACGAACTCCGAGACCAGTCCGGGGAGTTCCTTCACCTTCGCCACTTCGCCCCTTCCCGGCCGGGGGACCGCGGTCGCGGCCCCGGGTTCCCGCCGCTCTCCCCCGACCGGAGAGAGCGCGGCAGACTGAAGGCTACCGCATGTGCGGCCCCCGGCAAGGCGCCGGGCCGACCCCTTCCCCGCCGGCCCCGGTCCGGGCCGGTATCCTCGCCGCCCATGAGCGCAGAAGGTGCCGGCTCGGTCCCCGAGGCGGCGCGCTCCCGTCGCAATCTCCTCTGGATCCTCGGCGGCCAGTCCGCCTCCCTCTTCGGCGACTACGTCGCCCTCCTCGCGCTTCCGCTGTTCGTCGTCCAACTCACGGGGTCGGCCCTCGACCTGGGCCTGACCACGGCCTTCGAGACCCTCCCCACCCTTCTGTTCGGCTTCGCCGTCGGCGTGCTCCTCGACCGGGCGCCGCTGCGCCGCATCCTGATCATCGCCGATCTGGGCCGGGCGGCGGCCTTCGCCGCGCTCGCGGTAGCCGCCGCTGCCGGCGCCGCCGAGGTGTGGATGGTGTTCGCCGCGGCTTTCCTGGTAGGGAGCCTGACCGTCACCTTCGACTCGGGGTTCCAGGCCTGGCTCCCGGTTCTGGCCACCGACAGCGCCCTGGTGGTGGTGAACTCCCGTCTGCAGTTCGTGCGTACTCTGGCCTGGACGCTGGGGCCCCCGCTGGCCGGGTTCCTGGCCACCAGCGCCGGCGGCTTCCCCGTTGCCTTCGGCCTCGATGCCGCCTCCTTCGTGGTGTCCGGCGTGACCCTGCTGGCCCTGATCGAGATTCGGCCCCGTCCGGCGCCGGAGCGGGACCCCTGGCTGACCTCCTTTCGCAGAGGCTTCGCCTGCCTGTGGCGCTTGCCCGCGTTGCGGGTGGCCACACTGGCGGGCACTCTGGGGAACCTCGTCTTCGTGCCGATGGAGGCCCTCCTGGTGCTCTTCTGCCGCCAGCGTCTCGGCATCGAGGACGGCGCTCTCATCGGCTGGTTCTTCGGGGGGCACGCGCTGCTCGGGGCTTTCGGGGTCATCGCCGCGCCCACGGTGGCCCGCCGTCTCGGCCTCGGCCGGGCTTTCGTCGCCGGCCTGCTCGCCATGGGCGGAGGCTTCTTCGCCCTGGCGGCCGCCGCTCCGGCCTTCGCGTCCCTCCCCCCGGTCTGGACGACCGTCGCCGCGGTGTTCCCCGCCGGGCTGGCAGTGACCGGCGTCTCCTTCATCAATGTGACCTTCACCACGCTGCGCCAGCAACTGCCCCCGCCCGAGCTGCGGGGTCGGGTGATCGCCGCCTCCCGCACGTTGTCGTGGGCGGGCCTCCCCCTCGGCGCCGCACTGGGCGGGGCGGCGGCGCAGGCCTTCGGGGTCGGGGCGCTCTACCTGGGCGGGGCCGGGGCCATCGTGATCCTGGCCGCGGTCCTCACCGGCACCTCCCTCTGGGCGATCTCCGCAGAGCCCAGCTCAGGCGGCGGGGAGCAGGACCCGGTGTGACAGCCGGTCCGTGACCATCCGAAGCGACGTCCAGGCGGTCACCCAGGCCTCGCCGGCACTCTCGTCCGGGGCGGCGATGGTCTCCGCCCAGCAGTCGGTGGCGGCCCCGGCCTCCAGCCGGCGGGCTTCGCAAGCGACGGGGCCGTAGCCCTCCAGGTAGACGAAGACCCCCCACAGGTACTCGCCTCCCGTATTGGCTACTCGGAAGTGCCAGCCGATGACATCCCCGGCGAAGAAGCCCGAGCGCGGCGGCCCGTAGAGGCCGTCGTGCAGTCCGGCTACCGACAGGCTCACCGCTCCCTCGTCCGGGCCTGCGGCAAGGCTCGGCGTGGTGGTAGCGGCCGTGGTCGTCGTGGCGTCGGCCGTAACGACGACCCCGGCCGAAAATGTCGTCACGGTCGGGCTCGTGGTGGTGCTCACCGCACTCGTGCTCGAAGGGGCCGCAGCCGTGACGATGGTCGTGCCCGGCGTGAAGCTGGGAACCGAGGCGGCGGGGGCGCCTTCGTGGCCCGAAAAGGCCAGGCGAGGCCCGACGACGGCCACCAGGGCGAGCAGGCAGACGGCC
>JALOLI010000346.1 GCA_025456165.1 Acidimicrobiia bacterium
CGACGCCTACTGCCGCCTGGCGGCCATGAAGCTGGTAGCGCTGCGCACCGCCGACTACATGCGCTCCGCCACGGCCGACGACCGCCGCTACCTGCTCTACAACCCGGTGGTGAAGATGAAGGTCACCACCCAGGGCGAAGACGTCATCAACCACATGTGGGACGTCATCGCCGCCAGAGGCTTCGAGAAGGAAACCTTCTTCGAGATGGCCGCTCGCGATATCCGGGCCCTGCCCAAGCTCGAAGGGACGGTCCACGTCAACATCGCCCTGATCGTCAAGTTCATGGAGAACTACTTCTTCCACCCGGTGGACCTGCCGCCGGTGCCGCGGCGCGACGACGCGGCCAACGACGACTTCCTGTTCCACCAGGGCCCGGCCCGGGGGCTGGGGAAGATCCGCTTCCACGACTTCCGCCCGATCTTCGATCGCTGGGACCTGCCGAACGTGCGCCTGTTCCAGGAGCAGATCCGGGCCCTGGAGGCCATGCTGCTGGCTGCCACCCCGACCAAGGAGCAGGCCGCCGACGTGGACTTCCTCCTGGCGCTGGGGGAGATCTTCACCCTGATCGTCTACGCCCAGTTGTTCCTGGAGAACGCGGCGATCTACGAAGTCGACCGGGACCTGGTGGACCAGGTCTTCGACGTGCTGGTGCGCGACTTCTCCCGCTTCGCGGTGATCCTCCACGGCAAGCCCACCACCACCCCGGCGCAGGCCGAGCACTGCCTGCAGATGCTGCGCCGCCCGGTGCCCGACCCGGCCCGCTACGGCCGGGTCTGGGAGCAGCAGGTGTTCGCCCTGCGCGACGCCTACACGATGAACCCGTAAGGGGCGCGCGCCAGGCCCCCTCCTGCCTCTCCCGGCTTCGCCGGGAGAGGCGCGCAGGCCGCCGGAGGCGGCCGGCGCGGTGAGGGCAAAGAGCAACTCAGCCTACGTCGCGCCTTTGCCCTCCCTCTAACCCCCTCCCGGCATGGCCGGGAGGGGGAACAGAACGACAACCAAGCCCACGGCGCGCCCTCCTGCCTCTCCCGGCTTCGCCGGGAGAGGCGCGCAGGCCGCCGCCAGGCGGCCGCAGCGGAGAGGGGAAAACCCACGGCGTTCCGTTCGCAGCCTCTTCTCAGGATCTCTTTACAGATCCCGAACCGGCGCGACGCAGCATCAGGTCGTCGAACTCAGGAGGATCCATGACCGACGACCTCGATCCCGCCCTCCCCGGCGAATCCATCCCCGAGGCCGGGGCCGGTCCCGAACCCGCCCCTCCGGCCGCAGCCGCGGCTTCCTCTGCCTCGCGACGCCGCCGCGGGTGGCGCATCGCCGCCATCGCCCTCCTCGTCGCCGCCGTGGGGGTCGGGGCCTTCTTCCTGGGCCGCTGGGCGGGAAGCGACGGCTGCGATGCCGCCGCGGTGGTGACCACGACGGCGGCCGCCACCTCGGGCACCATCGGCGCCTCCGAGGAACCGGTCGCCGACGTGGCCGACGCCCTGTCACCGTCGGTGGTCCAGGTCGAGACCCGCAACGGCGTGGGCTCCGGGGTGATCATCCGCTCCGACGGTTACGTCCTGACCGCGGCTCACGTCGTGGCCGGGAGCCGCGAGGTCACCGTGCGCCTGGCCGACGGCACCCGCCTCGATGGCCGCCTGGTCGGCGCCGATGCCAACAGCGACGTGGCCGTGGTCCGGGTGGACGAGACCGGCCTGCCCGCCGCCGCCACCACCACCGATATTCGCGTGGGCCAAATGGCCATCGCCATCGGCAGCCCCTGGGGCCTCGACCAGACCGTGACCTCCGGAGTGGTGAGCAGCGTCGCCCGCACCGTCGTCGGCTCCGACGGGGTGCCCCGCACCATGATCCAGACCGACGCCCCCATCAACCCGGGGAACTCGGGCGGCGCCCTGGCCGATCGCCACGCCCGGGTGATCGGCATCAACAGCGCCATCTACTCCTCTTCCGGCGGCAGCGACGGGGTGGGCTTTGCCATCCCCATCGACACCGCTCTCTCCGTGGCCGGCCGCCTCATCGCCGGCGAGGAGATCCGCACCGCGCTGCTCGGGGTGGAGGGGACCGATCCCGGCACCGGGCCGCTCGGGGCCCTCATCACCGGGGTCGTGCCCCGACGGGCGCACCATCCAGAGCTTCGCCGACCTCGGGGCGGCGGTGCGGGGTGCGACTCCGGGCGACACGGTGACCGTTGCCGTCACCCGCCAGGGCGAGGAGATCACCATCCCCGTGACGCTGGGCGAGCGCACCGACTGATCTCACCTCCCGGAGGGAGAGGGCTTCCGCTCTTTCCGGCTGGGCGCCGCCGCGCCGCCCCCTAGTGTGCGGCCCCGTGACCCGCCGCCCCATGCTCACCACCGCCCACGGCACTCGCCCCGAGGCCTTCGGGCCGGCCGAGTGGGGCCTGCTGGTGGCCGTCGCCCTCGTCTGGGGATCGTCCTTCCTGTGGATCGCCATCGGCCTGGATCACTTCTCCCCGCCGGTGGTCACCCTGGCCCGCATCTTCCTCGGGGCCGCCTGCCTGGCCTGCTTCCCGAAGACCAGGGCCCGGGTGGAGCGCGCCGATTGGCCCCGCATCACCCTGCTCGGCCTCACCTGGATGGCGGTGCCCCTCCTGCTCTACCCCATCGCCCAGCAGTGGGTGGACTCGTCCACCGCGGGGGCGATCAACGGCAGCATGCCCCTGTTCTCCGCCGCCCTGGCCGCCCTGCTGCTGCGCCGCCGCCCCGGGCCGGCGCAACTGGCCGGCCTGGCCGTCGGCTTCACCGGGGTGCTCCTGGT
>JALOLI010000070.1 GCA_025456165.1 Acidimicrobiia bacterium
TAGCGGACGAGGTACTCGGGGTCGTTCTCGACCGCCGCCAGCAGCGCCTCGACGACCCCTTCGCCCGGCAGGTGGCGCAGGCCCATGGCCACGTCGAGTCTGTCGGGCCAGCCGCCCCAACCCAGCGCCGCGACCACCCACGCGGTGGCGGCCTCGCGGTCGCCGCCGAGTTCGGCGATCGCCCGGGCGGCCTCTACGGCGAAGCGCCCGCCGCCGATGCCGAGGCGGGCGGCGACCAGGGGCAGCAGAGCCGGGTCGGCCAGGCGGCGGGCGGCCACCGCCGCTACCCAGTCACCGGCCTCGAGCCCCTCGGGGAGGGCGGCCCGCAGTTCCTCCGGGTCGGCCAGGTCGATCTGCCCCTCGTGGATGCCGTCGTGCCACACCTCGTAGGGGGTGCCGAACAGGTGCTGGCGGAGGTCGTCCCAGGAGGTCATCGGGGGGACGCTAATGCGCCGGTGACCGGCAGGAAGAACGATGAGCCCCCGGAGCGCCCGGCGGTCATCTCGGCGAGGGGCGGCGAGCGTTCTCAGAGGTCCCGGCCGCCAGGTTTTGGCACCCGTCTTCGGGTCCGGACTACGCTTTCGGCGTACGGATTCCTGGGAGGGGAGCACCGTGGCCCTGATGTATTGCCCGGATTGCCGGAGCAGGGTGTCGGACAAGGCGGTGGCCTGCCCTCGATGTGGTCATCCCTTTCGCCAAAGCGAAAAGCAACTGGTCGCCGTGCGAGCGGCCGGCAGCGTCGATCCTTCCGGGGTTCTCGACGGGAGACTGAACGCCGCTGCAGAGATTGCCCGCCGGGCGGGGGGCACGATGGTCGTGGACTCGCGCTCGTCCACGGAGGCGGTCTTCACCTACACGCCGACGCCCAATCACTTCCTTCACGGCCTGTTCACCCTCTTCACCGGCGGCCTCTGGTCAGTTGTGTGGCTGGTGGTGGTCTTCGGCGGGACGGGGAGCGAGACGTGGAAGATGGCGGTGGATGCCAACGGAGAAGTCACCGTCGTCCGGGTCTGAGGGAGCCGGGGGCCAGCCGCGGAACTCGGCCCCCAGACGCGCCGGCCGGTCGAGGCGGCTCCTGGTAGGGCGGTCGCTCATCTCATCCCCGGCCACGAGGCCGTCTCCACTGGATGGCCTGGGTAGGACTGTGGGCTGTCGCGCCGCTGGGGCCTGCGCCGTCGGCCCACCAAGCCGCCCTCACCGACGTAGGCGGCGCCCGGCCCCGAACAGGTCCTGGGTACGCAGCGATCGACCCAAGGACCTTGATGGGCATCCAGACGCCGGGGTGGCGCTGTGGGCGGGGGCCGTCACGAGGCCGCTGCGGGGAGTACCTTTGGAGCGGCAAGGGGGTGGAGATGGACGGCAAGCCGTCGATGTCTGTGCCGCCGCCGTGGACGCCGGAGGGCGGGGAGGTGTCCCGCTGGTTGCCTCCCGCCCCGTTCCAGTTCACTGCCACCAGATCAGTGGCAGTCCTTGCCCCTGACAGCTACGAGGAGATCGGAGTCCTGGAGGAGGGCACCACCTGCCGGGCTGTCGAGGTGTCCGGGCCGTGGGTACTGGCCGAGGATCGCTCGGGGCACCGGGGCTGGGTGCCGCTGAGTGTGCTGCCTGTCTGGCGGCCGGGTGCCTCCGCCCTGGGGGCGGTCATCAACAGCGTGTTCGCCACGGTGGCTGTCGCCTTCACGGCGTGGTGGGCGGCCGTCGAGTACACCGGCTGCTTTCTGACCTGCGATCCCCGGAACCGGAACCTGCTGGGCGGGGTGCTCCTGACCCTGCTGGCTGCGGTGGTGCTGGTGGGGGGCATGTGGCTGGCCCGGCGTGCCGGTACCGGCGGCCGGGGCAGGCCGTCGCTGCTGGAGGCCGCCGCCCTCGTCATGGTCCCGGCTGCTGCCGGGATACTTCACTGGGCGGCCTGGGCGAGCCTTTGGGTCGTCGGCTGGGTGGCTGTCGGGGTGCTGGTGATCGGCTCCTGGTTCGTTTGGAGGGCAGCAGCCAGGTCGAGAGGAAGGCCGCCCCGGTAGGCGACGGCCTGCCGGGGTGCGGCTCCTGCCCGGCCCGGCCCCAGGGGAGATGGGGGTCCCGGCTCGTCATCGCGCCCCTGCGGGGACGATGATTCGCCCGGCAATCCCAATCGAGCCGGGAGGGGCGACGATGACTTCGAGGCGACTGTGGGTTCCGCTGTTGGTGGCGATGCTGGCTGCGGCGCTGGTCGGGCCGGGGATGGTGGCCGGGGCCGAACCACGAACCACGGTGACTGTGACCGTGGTGGTCCCGGCGGCGGCCTTCACTCCGGCTTCTGACGACCTGGAGTACCGCAAAACGGCCGGCCACCTGGCACTGAACACGCAGTCGTTCTGGTACGAACCCAACTTCTACGCTCCCGTGTACTTCGAGGCCTCCACGGTGACGATCAAGAAGGTCACCTTCTACGCCACCGATGATTGCGGTGACTCTTGGTGCGAGCTGGAATTCAGCCTGTGGCGAGTCAACCCCACCACCAACGTCGCAGAGGAGATGGGCAGTATGCGGACCCGCGGCCGGACCCGGGACATCCGGGAATTCGTCCTGAGCGACCTCTCGCCTAGGAAGATCACCGGCGCCTGGGGTGCGGTCCTCGGCCTCCAGCTGTACTCCATCCTTGACGGCGCCTCGTTCAAAGGGGCGAAAGTCACCTACAGCTACGAGACGGAAGGCTGACAGGCTCACCAGGTCCAGGCTCCCGGAGCAGGCCCCCCTCTCCTGCTCAGCTCAGGGAGGTCGGGGGCGGATCAGGGGCCGGGTGTAGCGTCGGCGTTGGAGCCGACCCTGGGGCGGGTGGCGGCGCCGCTGTAAACCTTCTGGTCGCCTTGTTGGAGTGTGTGTCATGCCATCCAACAACTTGGGTCCGGTGCGCCCGGTGCTTGAGGGGGAACCCTCTCGCCGTCCCCGCTGGCAGGCGGCCGGGGCGGTGGCCCTGGGCCTGGTAGTGCTGTCCGGGGTGCTGTGGTTGCTGGGCCGGGATCGGCCGGTGGAGGAGGCCACGGTCACCAGCACGCTGGCGGCCGCTTCGACGACGGCCTCCACCACGACGACGGTTCCTGCTTCGGCTTTGGAGGGGATCGTCGTCTATGTCGCCGATGGCTGTGCCGACTGCCCCGTCCTGGAGTCCACGCTGCGGGGCCTGGCCGGGGAGGTGCCGGTGTGGGTGCGTCCGGCGGATGGGACGATGAGCCTGCTGCCGACGGTGGTAGTCCAGTTCGACGGCCGGGTGTCGGCCCGGTGGGTTGGGCGGGGAGCGGTGAACCACCCGGAGGCGATTGCCGCTTTCGCCGGGGCGAGGTGGCCCACCGGCACCATACCGCCCACCACGACCACGACCACGACCACGGCCATCATCCCGCTGACAATCGTGGCCGCTCCGATCACCCCCGAGGACGCCTATCCGTGCTCTCCGTGTCCGCTGGCGGCGGTTTCGGACCGGGAGGTGTGGGCGTCGATGATCTCATCGCACGCAGACCTGATCGGCCACCTGAAGGATGGGGTCTGGGCGATCTACCGGTTCGAGAGCCTCGACGGGCTCTTTCATCCCTCGGCGTTGGCGGTGGCGCCGGACGGGACGGTGTGGGCGGCCACCACCCAGGGGGTCTTCTCCTTCGAAGGCGGGGTGGGGACCCGGCGGCTCGACCATCCGGCGAGCGGGGTCGCCGTGGCCCCGGACGGCACGGTATGGATCGGGGGCCTGACCGACGAGGGGCAATTGTGGCTGGCCCGGTGGGACGGTGAGTCGTGGGTTCGTGTCGACCCAGCCCCGCGGGCGCGGATGATTTGGGGCGGGGTGGTTCCCATGGCGGTGTCGTCCGATGGTGCGGTCTGGATCGGCGGCGGGCACATGGTTGAGCCCGGTCTCATGCGCTACGACGGGGCCACCATGGAGCCTGTCCCGGTCGGGGACTACCAGCCGGGCGAGTTCCGCATCTTCAGGATCGAGGCCGCCCCCAACGGTGACCTGTGGATCGGGGGAGACATCCCGACTGACGATGCCTCCCTGCCTTTGCTCGCCCGGTTCGACGGTGAGGAGTGGACGACCTACGACCCGCCCTTCTCATGGTCGGGGGGGGACATCGCGGTGGGACCGGACGGGGTCGTGTGGTTCGCTGCCGACGGCCTGTGGTCCTTCGACGGGACCGACTGGACCGTCCGGATCGAAGGACAGCCGGTCTGGGCGGTCGATGTCGCCCCCGACGGCACCGTCTGGTACGCCGACGAGCAGGGCGTCCACACCCTCAGCACCCCGTAGGGGCCGACGGGCGACGATCCGGGTAGCGGGGGCGGGGATGCGCCTGTCCGCCCAGCCTGCGGGCGGCCCCACGGCCCCGCCGAGTTCATCGCAGTCACCCAGCGGTATGCCCACCTCTACCCCGGTGCAGCCGAGGAGGTGGCCGCACGCCTCGATACGCTGTATCGCCAGAGCGCCCGCCGGGTTGTTGCCGGGTTGGGGGCGTGATGATGGCGCTCCCAATCCCCCAAACGCCGAAACCCCCTGCTCTCGCAAGGGGTTCCTGAGGTGGTCGGGGCCAGGATCGGACTGGCGACCTCCGGTTTTTCAGACCGGCGCTCTCCCAACTGAGCTACCCGACCGCGCTCTGCCGAAGTGGCTTTGTGGCGGGCACGACGGGATTCGAACCCGCGACCTCCGGCTTGACAGGCCGGCGTGAACTCCAGGCTTCACCACGCGCCCACGTACCCCCAACGGGATTCGAACCCGTGTTACCGGCGTGAAAGGCCGGCGTCCTAGACCGCTGGACGATGAGGGCGGCCGGCAGAGCATAGTGGCGCCCGGCACCCAGCGGTCTGGGGCGTCGAGAGTATAGAACGGCCCCGGAGACCGGGGCCGTTCCGCTGGACTGAGCGAGGGAGGAACGCTCAGAGGGAGTCAGATCTCGAAGGGGTACTCCACGCCGTTGACGATGAGCGTGTAGGCGCCGCTGGTGAATGAGCCCACGTCGATCGTCTGCTCGAAGGGGTGCAGCACCTGGGTGCACACCTGGTCGAGGTCTACGGTGGAGAACACGCTCAGCACGATGCGGCCGTCGGCGCCGGGCTCGCCCAGGTTCCAGACCAGGTTGTGGCAGGGGGTGGGAAGGGTGCCGCGGATGACGGCCTTCACCTGCACCGGCCACGACTCCAGCAACAGGATCTCCACCCCGTCGATGTAGACGGGGAAGCGGCCCACGATGGGCAGCGAGGTGGTGGGTTGATCGTCGCCGCCTCCGGGCAGGGTGGTGGTGGGCTCGTCGCCGCCGTCGGGCGCCGAGGAGAAGTTCAGCTGGAAGCAGCCGGCAGTGAGCACCGCCAGTACCAGGAGGAGGGGGATCAGGGCCTTGCGCATCGTCTTCTGCCTTCGCGTGAGGTGTCATCCCTATGACGGGGAGGGGAGGCTCCCCGGTTCCCACTCCGGGAACCCGCCGCGCTGGCCGACGATGGCGGCGGCGGCCCGCTGGGCACGATCGAGCGCTGCCGCCCCGTCTCCGGCCGTCGTCAGGCCGTCGATGAGGCCGGCGAGGAAGGCGTCCCCGGCGCCCACGGTGTCCACTACCTCGACTGCCTCGCCGGGCGCCTCCCAGGAGCGGCCGTCCCGGTGGTGCAGTTCGGCCCCTGCGGCGCCGCGGGTGACGCACACCCATTCGGGCCCGAAGCCGAAGAGGGCCCGGGGATCCGACCGCACCTGCAGGAGGCGCGCCACCTCGGGCAACTCCTCCGCCGAGGCCTTGAAGACGTCGGCGTGGGTGACGGCAAAGCGGAGGCGTTCGGCGTCGTAGTCGGGGGGCCGGAGGTTGGCGTCCACCAGGCGGCCGGCGCCGGCGGCCAGGAGCCTCTCCAGGGCCGCCCGCGACCGGGGGTCGCGCAGCGCCAGGCTGCCGAAGTAGACGACATCGTGGGGCGGCACCTCCTCCGGCCCCTCTACGGCGTCCCAGGCGGCCGGCCGGCGGATCTCGAAGGAGTGCCCGCCATCGGGATGCAGGCTGATGGCCACGGTGCCGGTGGGCAGAACCGGGTCCACCTCCAGCAGCGAGGTCCCCACGCCGTGGCGCTCCAGGCGCCGGCGGATGGCCCGCCCGTCGGCGTCGTCGCCCACCCGGGCCACCGCCAGCGCCTCCCATCCGAAGGCGGCGAGGTGGGCGGCAATGTGGAGCGGCGCCCCGGCCACCACCCGGCGGTCGGGGAACTCGTCGATCAGGGCCTCGCCGAAGAGCAGGGCGCGACGGCGCCTCACCACGGCTCTCCCGGCGACGGCGTCACCCGGCCAGCGTACCCGTGGCCGGCCGCCGGGGTCACCAGGAGGCGAGCACCACCCAGCCACCCTCCCCTTCCCGGAGGCTGAAGGCCCCGTTGCGCCCCCGGGCCACGACGCCCTCGGCCGACCGCAGCACGTAGTAGTCGGCCCGCAGGGTCACTGTGGCGCGATCCCAGCCCAGGCCCACGCTGATCTCCCCGGGCAGGAAGCCGGGATCCGAGCGAGGCCACAAGCCGGTGTAGAAGTGGTTGAGGATGGCTGCGGTCGTTTGGCCGGCGAGCGCCATGGCCTGGGCGCCGTACTGCG
>JALOLI010000071.1 GCA_025456165.1 Acidimicrobiia bacterium
GGGCCCGGGCCGTCCCCCGGCCCGCTATCCCCACTTCCGGGCCCATCCCGGGGACGACGAGGCCGAGGCCGGCTTCCGGGAACTGACCGCCGGCTCGCTCGAGGCCGACCGGGAGGCCGACCGCCGCCGCTTCACTGCCTCGCTGGAGCGGGGCACCCTGGGGACCGAGGACGCCGCCGCCTGGCTGCGCGTGCTGGGCGAGGCCCGCCTGGCCCTGGCAGGGCGCCTCGGGGTGGCCGAGACGGGGTGGGAGCACGCCCGCCCGAGCCCCGGCCTGGCGCTCCTGCACCTGTTCGGCAGCGTGCAGGACGAGATGGCGGCCCTGCTCCTGGACCGCTGAACGCGCCACGGCGGGCAGCCCCGGGGGGGCCGCCCGCCGTGGGTCGGAGATGAGTTGCCGGCTAGCCGATGACCTCGGCCGGGTCGTTGTAGTCCAGGCCCAGCGATTCGGCCACGGCTTTGTGGGTCACTTTGCCGCGGGCCACGTTGATGCCGCCCAGCAGCTCGGGATGGCTGGCCACCGCCGCCGGCAGGCCGCCGGCGAGCGCCACCGCATAGGGCAGGGTGGCGTTGGACAGGGCCCAGGTGGAGGAGTTCGGCACCGCCCCGGGGATGTTGCCCACGCAGTAGTGCAGCACCCCGTGGATGCTGTACACCGGGTCGTGGTGAGTGGTCTCCCGGGCGGTTTCGATGCAGCCGCCCTGGTCGATGGCGATGTCCACGATCACGCTGCCCGGGCGCATCGCGGCGACCTGCTCCTCGGTGACCAGGACCGGGGCCCGGGCCCCGGCGACCAGCACCGCCCCGACGACGAGGTCCGAAGAAGCGACGTACTCGCCCACGCTGTGGCGGGAGGAGTGCACCGTGATCAGGCGGCCCCACGACAGGTCGTCGAGGTGGCGCAGACGGTCCACGTTGATGTCCATGACGACCACCTCGGCGCCCAAGCCGGCGGCCATCTTGGCGGCGTTGGAGCCCGAGGTGCCGGCGCCGAGCACCGTGACCCGGGCCGGACGCACGCCGGGCACCCCGCCCAGCAGGATGCCGCGCCCGCCATGGGTGCGCTCCAGGTGGTGGGCCCCCGCCTGGACGGCCATCCGCCCGGCGATCTCGCTCATCGGGGCGAGCAGGGGCAACGACCCGTTGGCCAGCGCCACGGTCTCGTAGGCAATGGAGGTGGCTCCGCAGTCCACCAGGCCTTTTGCCTCGGCCGGGTAGGCGGCCAGGTGCAGGTAGGTGAACAGCACGTGGCGCGGCTCCAGCATGGCGATCTCGGAAGGCTGGGGCTCCTTCACCTTCACGATGAGGTCGGCGGCGGCGAACACATCCGCGGCGGTGGGCAGGATCTCCGCTCCTACCGCTACGTAGGCGGCGTCGTCGAACGACGAGCCGCGGCCGGCCTCCTTCTGCACCACCACCCGGTGGCCTCCGGCCGTCAGTTCACGGACCCCGGCCGGGGTCATCGACACCCGGTACTCGTCCGGCTTGATCTCTGCGGGTACCCCCACGATCACGGCGACAAACCTCCTGCGACGCGTCCCGCACAGCCTGGCACTCGCCGGGGCGCCCCGCCAGGGGCCATCGGTCCCTGCCTTCCCGGGACCAGGCGGGGCCGCGCCCGGGGCCTACCCGTCTCGAGGGGCGGGGCTCACGGATCGGTCAACCGGCGGCTCCGGGCCGCCGATAGCGGAGGCGATGTCGAAGGCCTCTTCTCGATCGGCGCGGACGCCCGCGGCTGCCCCTCGCCGCGGCAGCCGGGGGACCGCGATTGCCCTGGCATTCGGGGTGGGCCTGGCCCTGGTGTTCGCCCTCGTGTTCTCCATCGCCTTCGGCTCCAAGGGGGTGGCCCAGCACGCCAAGACGCTGCACGCCGCCGACGAGGCGCTGCGGGCCGCCACGGTGGCCCGGGCCCAGGTGGGCATGGCCGCCCACCTGGTGGTGCTGCAGGCGGAGACCGGCTTCGAGGCGGTGGCCTCGGTCGAGGTGGCGATGCGCGACACCCGCTTCGCCCTCGACGACCTGGCCGCGGCCGTGGCCGACCTGGAGGCCCACAGCGCCGACACGGCGGCGTCCATCGAGAGCGCCGCGGCCACCTTCGGCGCCGCGGTGACCGAACTCCTCGGGCTCGCCGAGGCGGGGGACGGCGCAGGGCTGCGCGCCGCCCTGGGTGAGTCCTTCGACCGCGACTTCCGGCTGCTCACCGACGCGGTGGTGGTGGAGCGCGACTACCAGGCTTCCCAGGTCGCCGCCGCCGACGACACCATGGGCCGGGTGGGCGACATCGCCCGCTTCCTGGTGGCCTTCGTGGTGCCGCTCTCGGCGGTGATCGTCTACCGCGAGTTGACCCGCCGCCAGCACCGCCAGAAGGAACTGGAGGTGCGCCTGGAGACCGAGCAGGAGCTGGGCAAAGCCCGCGACGAGTTCGTGGCCAACGCCTCCCATGAGCTGCGCACCCCGCTCACCTCGATCTTCGGCATGGCCCACCTGCTCGAAGAGGACGAGGCGGTCCGCACCTCGCCCGCCGCCCTCGAAATGCTCGGCCTCGTCATCAGCGAGGCCCACGACCTGAACCGCATGGTGGACGACCTGCTCACCACGGCCCGCCTCGACGCCGGGGCCCTCCACTACCAGTTCGAGAGCCTGCCGGTGGTGCCCGAGGTGATCGACGAGGTGGTGGAGCCGATGCGGCGCGCCGGCATCACTCTGGAGGTGGCCTGTCGGCCCGCCCTGGTGCGCTCCGACCGGCTGCGCCTGCGCCAGGTGGTGCGCAACCTGCTCTCCAACGCCGGCAAGTACGGCGGCCCCCAGATCCGCCTGCTGGGCGAAGAGGTCGACGGCTGGTACGAGGTCCGAGTGGAGGACGACGGCGAGGGCATCCCGCCGGAGTTGGAGGCTCGCCTGTTCCAGCGCTTCCTGCACAAGGGGGACATGCCCCTGGTGCTCGGCAGCGTGGGTCTGGGCCTGTCCATCGTGCGCGCCCTTGCCGAGGGCATGGGCGGCGCCGTTTGGTACGAGCGGCGCAAGGGCTGGACCTGCTTCGTGGTGCGGGTGCCGCTGGCGGCCGTCGCCGAGGCGCCGCAGTACCGCGAGGGGTTCTCGCGGTCGGCCAACGCGATGGCGTCCGCCGAGGCCGGGGCGGCCGGCAACGACGCCTATCGCACCGCCGAAGCGCTCCGCTCCCACACCCGGCGCTGACTAGTCACTCTGTGAGGCGCCGAACCATCCCTTCACGCCGGGCGGGGCCTGCCGATAGAGGTCTCATGCGGATGCGCCGCGCTCGCCTGCCGTCCTTCGTGCGTGTCGTGCACGAACGTCGCCGCGCCGCCGCCAGGCCCCTCCACCGCCTGGCGCTGGTGCTGACCTCGTTCTTCCTGTCGGCGGTCACCGTGGTCCCCTGGGTGATCCCGGAGAGCCAAGCGCTGGACCCGGTCGTCTTCAAGGCGGTCCAGTCGGGGACGGCCACTCTGGCCCCCGGGTCGACGGTGGCCACGGTGCCTATCGCTGCGGTAGACCCCGCCAAAGCCTTCCTGGTGTTCGGGCTGGAAGAGAACCTGGGCCGGCCCGGCGACGGCGCGGTGTCGGGGCGGTTGGTGGATGCCACCTCGCTCCGCTTCGAGCGCGCTGAAGGCGGCGGGACCGTGTCCATCCGCTGGCAGGTGGCCGAGTTCACCAGCGGGGTTCGGGTGCAGCGGGGCAGCCACGTCCTGGGGTCAACCCCGGCCTTTATCGCCATCGGTGCCGTGGACCAGGCGCGCAGCTTCGTCCTGACCTCATCGCAGTGCTCGGGGGACTTCTGGGCGGACAACGACTTTGTGCGCTCCCGCATCATCTCCGGGACGAGTCTGGAGCTGGCCACCACCGCGATCGATTCCTCCCCCACCGTCGAGTGGCAGGTCGTGGAGTACGCCGAGGCGACCGTGCAGCACGGCACGGTGAGCCTGGGCGCCGGCCAGGCGGCGGCCACGGTGCCGGTGGCCGCAGTGAGCACCCAGCATGCCTGGCTCATCACCAGCTACCAGGCTGCCACGTCGGCCGATCCCCCGATAGGCGAGCGGCTCGTCCGGGGCAGGGTGACCTCCGCCTCCACCCTGGTCTTCGACCGCTGGGTCACCAGCGGGTCTGTGGACATCGCCTGGTCCCTGGTCGAGTTCCAGGATGGGACGGAGGTGCGGCACGGCTCCGAGCGCTTTTCCTCGGGTGAGGCGCAGCGGGACGTGACGATCACTGCCGTGGAAGCGGCGCGGTCTATCGGTACCGCCGGCTACCAGACCACCGGGGGCAGTTCGCCCTACAACAGCGACGATGTGCCCGGAGTGGCTTTCTTCACTTCGCGCCTGGTGGACGGGTCCACTCTGCGTCTCCGCCGCGGGTCCACGATCGACCCGGCCGACGTGGGCTGGTTCGTCGTCTACTGGCGGGGACACCCTCCGGCCTTCGAGCAGGATCTCACGGATCGCACCCACGCCGAGGGTGATGCTGTCTCTCTGCCGTCTCCGGCCACGGACCCGGACGGTGATCCTCTTGCCTACTCGGCCACCGGACTGCCGCCCGGCCTGGTGGTCAACGCGGCGACGGGGACGATCTCGGGCACCATCTCCTACGACGCGGGGGCCGGATCGCCCTACGCCGTTGTGCTGCGCGTCGCTGACCCGCGCGGCCTGTTCGCCACGGATTCCTTCACCTGGACGATCACCAACACCAACCGGGCGCCCGTGGTGACGAGCCCGGGAGACCGCACCGATGGCGAGGGAACGGTGATCTCCCTTCTAGTCACCGGAAGCGACCCCGACGGAGACCTCCTGGCCTGGTCGGCCACCGATCTGCCGCCGGGGCTCGACATCGACCCGGCCACCGGCCTGATCTCGGGCACGGTCCTGCCGACGGCGGTCCTCGGCTCTCCCTACGCCGTGGAGGTGCGGGCGGACGACCCGGCCGGCCTGTTCGCCACGGCTTCCTTCACCTGGACGGTGACCGGCGCCGGCCTGCCCGGCGGCGGCAACACCTACCTGGTCGCCGGCACGGGCGGAGCCGCCGGCGGGGACGACCTGCTCACGGTGGCCGACCGGGGAGACACCAATCCGGCCACCAACGAAGCCAACGTGGGCAGCGGGACCGGCACCTTCAACCTCTTCGGCCTCGACCAGAGCCCGGCCAACGGACTGCTGTACGGCTCCAACGGGGATCGCCTCGGCCTCGTCTCGATGGTCACCGGGATCTTCACCCCGCTCGGCGGGACCTTCGGTTCGGGCTCGGGCCCGGCAGGCGCGATCACCTTCAACGCCGTCCACGGCATTGCTTTCGATCCCGCCTCAGGAAACCTCTACGCGGTGCACAACGTCGTCGGCGACCGGGACGTCCTCTTCCGGGTCGATGCCGCCACCGGTCTGCGCGTGCCTGGGGCCTTCGGGGGCGACGACTACCTGGTCATCGATCCTTCCCACGACAAGAAGAAGGAGACCTACGACATCGCCTTCGACCCGACGACGGGCCTTCTCTGGGCGCTGGGGGCGGATCACCCTGCCGATGGGCCGGAGCGGGTGGGGACTCTGAACCTCACCACGGGCTACCTCGATCTCCGCTCGGGCAAGCTCGATTCGTTGAATCCCCGTGGGCTGAGCTTCGACTCGGCCGGGAACATGTGGAGCATCGGCTCGCCGGGTTCCGGGGGACGGCTGTTCCTCATCGACAAGGTCACGGGGAAGCCCGGGTTCGCCATCACGGTGGACAACGGGGGCGCCTACCAGGCCATCGAGATCATCTACCTCCGGCCGCCGGTCTTCAGCCTCGACCTGGTGGATCGCTCCGATCCCGAAGGGGCGGTGATCTCCCTCGCCGCCCCGGCTTCGGACCCCGACGGCGACCCCCTGGCCTGGTCGGCCACCGGCCTGCCGCCGGGCCTGTCGATCGCTCCGGCCACCGGGCTGATCTCGGGGACGATCACCTACGACGCCTTCCCCGGGTCTCCGTACGCCGTGGTGGTGCGGGTGGAGGACCCGGGCGGCTTGTTCGACACCGACTCGTTCACCTGGACCGTCACGGAAGCAAACCGCCCGCCCACCTTCGACGGCGATCTGGTGGATCGCACCGACGCCGAGGGCCAAACGATCTCGCTGGCGGCCCCGGCAAGCGATCTCGACGGGGACCTTCTGGCCTGGTCGGCCGCCGGCCTGCCGCCGGGGCTATCGATCGCTCCGGCTACCGGGCTGATCTCGGGGACGATCACCTACGACGCCGCCCCCGGGTCTCCGTACGCCGTGGTGGTGCGGGTGGAGGACCCGGGCGGCTTGTTCGACTCCGACTCGTTCACCTGGACGGTGACGAACACCAACCGACCGCCGGTGTTCGATGATCCCCTGCTCGACCGGGCCGACGGGGAGGGGAGCAGTGTGCTCCTGCCCACCCCCGCCTCCGATCCCGACGGGGATGGGCTCACCTGGTCGGCCACCGGGCTGCCGCCGGGTCTGATGATCGACCCGGCCGCGGGGACGATCTCGGGCACCATCGCTACGGGCGCCTCCGCTGGTTCCCCCTACGCCGTGCAGGTGCGGGTGGAAGAC
>JALOLI010000072.1 GCA_025456165.1 Acidimicrobiia bacterium
GCGCGCCGCCCACATCCCCTTCCCTCAGGCGGTGCCCAAGAAGGCGATCATCACCCGCAGCGGCAACGCCCCCTGCATGGACACCTGCCCGGCCGGGGTCAAGCCCAGCGGCTACATCTCGCTGGTGCGGGCCGGCCGTTACGACGAGGCCTTCAAGCTGCACCTGGACGATGTGCCCCTGGTGGGGAGCCTGAGCCGGGCCTGCTACGCCCCCTGCGAGGGCGATTGCACGCGCAGCGACATGGAGGGCCCGGTTCACATCCGGGCGATCAAGCGCTTCATGGTGGACCGGTACTACACCGGCCACCCCGAGCCCGAGTACGGCCCGCCCGAGATCCTGCTCGACACGCGCATCGCCATCGTGGGCTCGGGGCCGGCGGGCCTGACCGCGGCGTTCCACCTGGCCCGCCAGGGCCACCGGGTCACCGTGTTCGAAACCGACCCCATGCCCGGGGGCATGCTGCGCCACGGCATGCCCTCCTACCGCATGCCGCACGAGGTGCTCGACCGGGACATCAAGAACGTCACCGCCCTGGGGGTGGAGATCCGCTGCAGCACCCCGGTGGAGTCGATCGCTTCGCTGAAAGAGCAAGGCTTCGACGCCGTGTTCGTGAGCGTGGGCAACCAGGTCCCTCGCATCATCCCCCTGCAGGGGCGCGACCTGGCCGACGTCACCGACTGCATGCAGTTCTTGCGAGAGACCAAGTGCGACCACCTGGAGATGCCCGACCTCGCCGGCCGCCACGTCGTGGTCCTCGGCGGCGGCAACGTCGCCCTCGACGTGGCCCGCTCGGCAGTCCGCCTGGGCACGGCCAGCACCAGCATCCTCTGCCTCGAGGATCGGGAGCGCATGCCGGCCCACGCCTGGGAGGTGCAGGAGGCCGTGGAAGAGGGGGTTCGCCTGGTCACCTCGGCTTCGGCGAAGACCTTGCTGACCGACGACGCCGGCCGGCCGCTGCTCGAGTACCTGGCGGTGGGGAGCATCGAGTTCTCCCCCCAGGGTCGCCTCATGGGCTTCAAGGTGGCCGAGGGCAGCGAGCGGCAAATCCCCGCCGACGTGGTGATCCTGGCCATCGGCCTGGCGCCGAGCACGGCGGCTTTCGCCGAGGAGCTGGAGCTGACCCCGCAGCGGACCATCCGCACCGACCCCGGGACCCTGCAGACCTCCGACCCGATGGTCTTCGCCGGCGGCGACGCCGTCCTCGGGCCCTCGATCATCGTGGAGGCGATGGGCCAGGGCCGTCGGGCGGCGCACTACATCGACGCCATGCTGCGGGGGCACTCCCCCATCGCCCGGTTCTGGGAGAAGCCCCCGGTGGTGGACAAGGCGGCACTGCTCAAGGCCGAGGAAGGGCACAGCTGGCTGCCGCCCTCGGCCCTGCGCCGGCGCGCTCCCCACGAGCGAGTGCAGAGCTTCGAGGCGTACGAAGAAGCGTTCACCGAAGCCGAGGCGCGAGAGGCCGCCAACCGATGCCTCAGCTGCGGCGGGTGTTCCCAATGCCAGGAGTGCGTGCGGGTCTGCCCCGCCGACTGCATCGACTTCACCATGCGCGACGAGCACCTGAGCCTCGAGGTGGGAGCCGTCATCGCGGCCACCGGCTACGAGATCCTGGACCCGGGGAAGAACCCCCTCCTCGGCTACGGCCGCTACCCCAACGTCATCTCGGGCCCGCAGATGGACCGGCTCCTGGCGCCCACCCGCCCGTTCAACACGGTGATGCGCCCCTCCGACGGCAAGGTGCCCGACAACATCGGCATCGTGCTCTGCAACGGCTCGCGCGATCACACGCTGGGCAACCCGCTCTGTTGCCGGATCGGCTGCATGTACTCGGCCAAGCACGCCCAACTGATCATGGGGGCCCTGCCCCTCGCCGACATCACGATCTATACCATCGATGCCCGGGCTTTCGGCAAGGGCTACGACGAGTTCTACGAGCAGTCCAAGGCCATGGGGGTGCAGTACGTCCGCGGCAAGGTGGCCCGCGTGGACGAGCAGCAGAACGGCAACCTGCTGGTCCACTTCGAGAACCTGGCCGGTGGAGGCTTGCAGACCATGGAGCACGACCTGGTCGTCCTGACGGTGGGCCTCGTCCCGAACCCGGAGGTGCTGCGCCTCCTCAAGGGCGAGGAACTGGCGGTGGACGACTACTCGTACCCGCGGGAGCCGGACCCGATCGTGGAACCATCGCACACCAGCATCCCCGGCTTCCTGGTGGCGGGGTCGGTGATCGGGGCCCGCGACATCCCCGACACCGTGCTCCACGCCGGCGCTGCCGCTACCCAGGCCGCGGCCTACCTGGAGAGAGCGAGGGCCTTCTGATGGCCGACGAGCCCCGTCCCGACCAGGGCGCCCCCGCCGAACCGGCGAAGCGCATCGGCGTGTTCGTCTGCCACTGCGGCGGCAACATCTCGGACTATGTGGACGTCGCCAAGGTGGCGGCCGAGGCGGCCGGCGAAGAGGGCGTGGTGGTTTCCAAGAACCATATGTTCACCTGTTCCGACGCCGCCCAGCAGGAGATCATCGAGGACATCCGGAGCCAGGGCCTCGAGGCGCTGGTGATCGCCTCCTGCTCGCCCAAGCTCCACCAGTTGACCTTCCGCACCATGGCCGAGCGGGCCGGGATGAACCCCTACGAGTACGTGCAGGTGAACCTGCGGGAGCAGTGCTCCTGGGCCCACACCGACGACCGGGAAGGCGCCACGACCAAGGGCACCTCCCTGGTCAAGGCCGGCGTCGCCAAGGCCTCGCTGAGCCGGCCGCTGCAGCCGCTGCGGGTGGACACGGTGCCGCGCGTCCTGGTGATCGGCGCCGGCGTGGCGGGCTTGCGGGCCGCCGTGGCCCTGGCCGACCTCGGCCTGGAGGTGCACATCGCCGAGCGGACCGAGCAGCCGGGCGGCGCCGTGCGGCGCTGGGCCGCCCTGGCCCCGGCGGGGCGGGCGGGGGCCGACATCGTGGCCGAGATCCTCGCCCGGGTGGAATCCCATCCCGGGATCACCCTCCACCTCGGGGCCGAACTGGCCGCCAAGGCCGGGAGCATCGGGGACTTCCACGTGAGGCTGGATGCCGAGGACGGCTCGGAGACCAAGCTCCACGTCGGGGCGATCGTGGTGGCAACCGGGTTCGACCACTACGCCCCCCGGCCGGGCGAGTTTGGCTACGGCATGGAGGGCGTGGTGACCCTCCCCGAGTTCCACGACGGCGTCGACCTCGACGGCGATGTGCTGACCTTCCGCGGCCGCCCGATCGGCTCGGTGGCCTTCATCTACTGCGTCGGCAGCCGCCAGGCGGAGAGCGAGACCTGCCCCGAGCCCAACGCCTGGTGCTCCCGCTACTGCTGCAAGGCCACCGCCCACCTGGGGGTCCGGATCGCCGCCCAGGAAGAGCGCGGCGGGCACCCGGTGGCCCAGTACCACCTCTACCGCGACATGCGCACTTACGGCCACGGCGAGGTGCTCTACGAGCGGGCCCGCCGCGGCGGCGCGCTCTTCCTCCGCTTCGCCGACGACGCCCCGCCCACGGTCGAGGAGGAGGGGGGCGCCCTCCTCGTGCGGGTGCGCGACGAGCTCACCGGAGGCGAGGAGCTGGAGATCCCCGCCGACCTGGTCGTGCTGGTCACCGGCATGGTGCCCCGGGAGAACGCGCGCCTCGTCGAGGTGCTGAAGGTGCCGGTGGGCAGAGACGGTTTCTTCAACGAGATCCACCTGAAGCTGCGGCCGGTGGAGACGATGATCGATGGGGTGTTCCTCGCCGGCACCGCCCAGGGGCCCAAGAGCATGGCCGAGAGCGTGGCGTCGGCCCTGGCCGCCGTCAGCAAGGCCGGGGCGCTGCTCAAGAAGGGCTTCGTGGACCTGGAGCCTCTTATCGCCCGGGTGAACACCGACCGCTGCACCTGGTGCGGGGAGTGCCTGAAGGCCTGCCCCTACAACGCGGTCCAGAAGATCTCGTGGGACACCAAGGAGATCGCCTACATCATCGGATCGCAGTGCAAGGGCGAGGGGGCCTGCGTGCCGGTGTGCCCCTACGACGCCCTGGACATCGAGGGGTTCACCGACGCCCAGATCACCGCGATGATCGATGCCGGCGCCCCGGTGCAGGTGGGCTCATGAGCCCCCGCCTCCGCTCCGAGATGCTGCGCGACGAGATGGTGATGCGCGATCGCATCGCGGCCCTGCTCCGCCCCGGCCCCCTCACCATCCCCGAGATTGCCGAACGGCTCGGGCAGCCTCCGCCCGAGGTGGTGTGCTGGGTGATGGCCATGCGCCGCTACGGCATGGTGGAGGAGCACGGCAAGGCCGACGCCGACGGGTACTTCGTGTATGCCCTCAGGGCCGGGGCCGCCGGGGAAGGAGGCGAGGCATGAGGGTCTCCCCCGTGCTCGCCGCCGAGGTGAAGGGACTCGATGGCTTCAACGCCTCCGCCTGCCTCAACTGCGGGGTCTGCACCGCGCTCTGCCCCCTGGGCTACGAGATCCTGCCCCGCAAGATGTTCCGCCTCGTCCTGCTGGGCCTCGAAGAGCGCCTCCAGGAGCACATCCCCCAGATCTACTCCTGCCTGCTGTGCCGCATGTGCGAGGCGAACTGCCCGGCCGGGGTGCACATAGCCGAGAACATCCGGGCCCTGCGCAGCGTCGTGGGCCGCCGTCACCTGAGCTGAGGAACCCGCCAATGCCCCTGCCCACCGCCACCGTCCTCGGGATCCTCGGCGACAACCTGGCCCGCCGGGGCAGCGTTATGCCGCTGTCGGAGCGCCACGCCACTCGCTGGGCGAAGGGCCTGGGGCTGGCCAAGGGCGGGGACACGGTCATCTACACCGGCCACATGTATCAGTTGATCCCCTCGATCGACGCCATGGCCGGGCTGCTGGCCCGCCTGGAGGACTCCTGGGTGACCCGCCTGTTCGGCCTGGGACGGTTCGTCAACCGTTTCGTCAGCCTCACCTTCTTCATGCAACTGGTGGTCTCGCGCCGCAAGCGGGCGGAGTACGACGCCATGCTGCGCGACATCGCCGGCCTCCTGCAGAAGGCCGGGGTCTCCTTCGGCTACCTGTACGGCGACGAGATGTACAGCGGCACCCTGGCCTACGACGAGGGCCTCGACGACGCCTTTGCCCCCCACGCCCGTAGGGTGGCCGAGACCTTCCGGCGGCACGGGGTGCGCCGGGTGATCACGGTGGACCCCCACACGACCCACATGCTCCACGAGGTCTACCCCCGGTTCGTGCCCGGCTTCGACGTGGAAGTGCGGTCCTACCTGGAGGTGCTGGCCGAGGGCGCCGGGGGTGCCCCGACATCGGCCGACGGGGCCGTGGTCATCCACGACTCCTGCGTCTACGCCCGTTACGAGGGGATCGTCGAGGCGCCGCGCCTGCTGTTGCGCCGCGCCGGGGTCACGGTGGGCGAACCCGTGCTGACGGGGAAGGCCACGCACTGCTGCGGGGGGCCGGTGGAGGTCCTCTTCCCCGGCGAGGCGCACCGCATCGCCCTGGAGCGGGTGGCACAACTGACCAAGGTGGGGCGGCGGATCACCACGATGTGCCCCATCTGCCTGGTGAACCTGCGCAAGGCGGCCGGCGACGGCGCCGAGGTGCTGGACATCTCCCAGGTGCTGGCCGCCGCCGACGGCAGCCGCCCGTAGGCCTCAGCGGGCCTTGCGGGCCAGGCGCCGCTCGCTCTCCGTGAGGTAGCGCTTGCGGATGCGGATGGCCTCCGGGGTGACCTCGACCAGTTCGTCCTCGGCGATCCACTCGATGGCGGTCTCCAGCGTGGGGCGGCGCGCCGGGGTGAGCCGCACCGCCTCGTCGTGGTCGTGGGTGCGGATGTTGGTCAGTTCCTTGGGCCGGGTGGGGTTCACCACCATCTCGTCGCCCCGGGAGGTCTCCCCCACCACCATGCCCTCGTACACCGCTTCGCCGATCCCGACGAACATGACGCCGCGCTTCTGCAGGTTCTCGAGGGCGAACCCGGTGGCCGGGCCGGAGCGGTCGGCCACCATGGCCCCGCCGCTGCGGGCGGGCAGGTCGCCGGCCCAGGGCTGCCAGCCGTCGTGGTGCTGGTGCACCAGGGCGGTCCCCCGGGTGGCCGTCATCAGCAAGGAGCGCAGGCCCAGCAGGCCCCGGGCGGGGGCGACCACGGTGAGGATGGTGCGGCCGGAGTCCCCGGGCCGCAGGTCGGTGACCCGGCCCTGCCGGGGGGCGATGGCCTGGGTCACCGTGCCCATGTGCTCGGTGGGGATGTCGATGACCGCCCGCTCGACCGGTTCGTGGGGCTTGCCGTCGATCTGGCGGATTACCACCTCCGGGCGGCTCACCTGAAGCTCGAAGCCCTCGCGGCGCATCGTCTCGATCAGCACCGCCAACTGCAGTTCGCCCCGGCCGGAGACCTCGATGATCTCGGGCGAGGTCGTGGGCCCGATGCGGATGGAGACGTTGCCGCGCACCTCGCGCTCCAGGCGCTCCCGGATCTGGCGCGAGGTGAGGCGCGAGCCGTCCTGGCCCGAGAGCGGCGAGGTGTTGACCCCGAAGGTCATGCGCAGCACCGGCTC
>JALOLI010000002.1 GCA_025456165.1 Acidimicrobiia bacterium
GCCGCGGGACGGGAGGCGCCGTTCCTGATGACGGTGGGAGAAGTGGCCGATCTGGCGGCGGCGGCGGCCGCGGCGGGGGCCACCGAGGTCTGCCTGCAGGGCGGCATCCACCCGGCCTTCACCGGCGACTTCTACGCCGCCCTGGTGGGCGCGGTCCGGGCGGCGGCCCCCGGCCTCCACATCCACGCCTTCAGCCCCCTCGAGGTCTGGCAGGGCGCGCAGAGCCTGGGGGTGACCGTCCCCGACTTCCTCCGGCGCCTGCGCGACGCCGGCCTGGGGAGCCTGCCCGGCACGGCCGCCGAGATCCTCGACGACGAGGTGCGGCGGGTGCTCTGCCCGGACAAGCTGACGACGGCGCGGTGGGTCGAGGTGGTGGACGCGGCCCACCGCCTCGGCATTCCCACGACCGCCACGATCATGTTCGGCCACATCGAGTCGCCGCTCTCCTGGGCCCGGCACTTCGAGGTCGTGCGCCGCCTGCAGGAGCAGACCGGGGGTTTCACCGAGTTCGTGCCGCTGCCCTTCGTGCACATGGAGGCCCCCCTCTACCGGCAGGGCCGGGCCCGGCCGGGCCCCACCTGGGACGAGGTGGTGCTGGTCCACGCCGTCGCCCGCCTCGCCCTCGACGGTCTCGTCGGGAACATCCAGGCCTCCTGGGTCAAGCTGGGCCTCGACGGGGCCGCCGCCCTGCTGGGCGCCGGGGCCAGCGACCTGGGCGGCACCCTCATGGAGGAAAGCATCTCACGCGCCGCCGGCGCGGCTCACGGGCCGGCCGTTTCGACGGGGGATCTGGAAGAGGCGATCCGCGGCGCCGGCCGGGTGCCGGTCCGGCGCACCACGCTGTACGAAGTTCCGGCGACTGCCCCGGCGCCGCCTTGTTCGGGCCTGGGGCCACTGCCCCGCTAGGCGGGCGGCGCGATCGGGGCGGTGGAGACCGCCAGGTCCAGGCGGTGCCGGGCGGTCAAGCTGGTGGGCCCATCGGGCACCGGCAGGGAGCCCAGCAGGGGGGCCAGGTCGGCGCCCGGCCCGGACACCGACAGGTTCACCTCGAGCAGCCAGCCCTCCTCGGCGGCGATCCAGAAGTTGAAGACCTCGACCGCCGTCGAACCCAGGTCGGTGCCTATCGCCGCCGCTAGTCCGGAGGCGTCGGAGCGGTAGCCCAGGGCGGTGACGCCGCCGACGGTGTGGCGAGCCGGTTCGCCGGCCGCCAGGCCGGCGAGGCCGGCGGCCGCCGGCGCGGGGGGCCAGGGGGGGCAGTAGGCCAGCAGGGCCCGCTCGGTGGGGTTGCCTCCCCCTATCTCGCGGTAGCCGGCGGCGCTGTGATCCCGGGACCACAGCCGGCCGCCGGCCAGGATCAGGTCACGATCCAGGGCCAGCCCGGCACCCGTCGTCTGGACCCGGCAGGTGAGATTCGCCCCGACGACCCGGCCGGACACGGTCACCGACCACGAGTCCCTGCCCGAGGTCACCTCCTGCTCGAAGGTGAACCCGTAGGCCTCGGGAGCGTCGCCGGGGGCGACGGGCAGCGTGGTGGCCGGGGAGTCGATGGTCGTCTTCGTGGCCTCGCTCGTGGGGCCGGGCGCGCCGGGCCGGACCCCGCCGGCGCCGAAGCTGCAGGCGGCGCCGAGGCAGGCCAGGGCGGCGGCAATGCCGATCGCTCGCGGCGCGCAGGAGGCGCCGGCAGACCTCATGAAGGAGGCTTCGCCTTCCCGGCTCGCCGCCTTGAGCGGTTTGCCGGTCCGGTCCTTCCCGGAGGCAGGCCGGCTCAGCCTTCGCGCTGGAGGGACTGGCGCGGCACCCAGCCCTCGGTGCCGTCCGCCGCCACCACCTGGGCCCAGCCGCTGATCTCGCGCTTGGCCAGGTACCAGGAGCCGGGGTGGAGGGTGGCCACCACCCGGCTGTAGTCGTCGAGGTGCAGGACCTCTACTTCGGCCATCACGTAGCACCAGAAGGGGCCGGGGGTCACGGGGCGCGGCGCAGGAGCCGGCGCCGCCGGCCCGGCCTCCTCGTCGGCGGCAGGTTTCACCTCCCAGGCTGGAGCCGACGGGGTGGGTGCGGGCGCCGGCGATCGCCCGGGCGGCGACGCCGCGGGGGAGACAGCCACTCGTGGTCCCTCGGCGTCTTCGTGACCGGCGGCGCGGCGGGGCCGGAGGAGCAGGGCCGGGCCCAGGCCGGCGACCACCGCGATGGCGATGGTGGCCGCGAGCGAGAGGTAGGACAGCTGCAGCCGGCCGAACTCCTGGCCCAGGAGGGCGGCCCCGGCGCCGGTGGCGACGCCGGCGGCGGCGGCCACGGGCACCGACCAGCGGCGGCGGGCGATCAGCGCCGCGATCTGCGCAGCGAGGCCGGCCGCGGCCAGGACCGTGCCGGTCAGCCCCACCAGCGTGGTGAAGGGAAGGCGCCCGCCGAGGCGGAGCCAGGCCTCCACGGTGCAGTTGTCGGTGGTGGCCCGCACCCGCAGCAGACCGACCCCGTACGGGGCGACATCGGCCAGGTCCAGGGTGACGAGGAACTCGCCCCCGGCCACCGTGGCCGACGCCGAGCCCACCGTGGCCGGGCCCAGCCGGACCGCAACCGCGGCATTTTGCGTCCCCGAGGAGTCGGTGCCGGAAAAGACCAGGGCTTCGTCGTCAGCCAGCAGCAGGGGCGACGAGAGCGAGGTGATGCGGCCGGCCTCGACGCCGTTGAACCAGGCGTTGCACGGCCCCTGCACCTGGGCGGCGGCAGGCGCCGCGACGCCCGGCAGCACGGCGAGGCCGGCGGCGAGAAGCAGGAGGCGCCATCCGGTGCGCTTCATGGGCCGACGATACCAACGCCGGGGCCGGCGGCCGGGGAGGCTCCCCGGGCGGCGACCCGATACGCTGGCGCCGATGCGAGTCCACCTGGTCACGATCTTTCCCGAGTACTTCGCCTCGCCTCTCACCCTGGGCGTGGTCGGCCGGGCCGTGGAAGCGGGGATCCTCCAGGTGGAGGTGGTGGACCTCCGGGTCCACGGCCTGGGGCGCCACCGGCAGTTGGACGACGCTCCCTTCGGCGGCGGGCCGGGGATGGTGATGATGGTGGAGCCGCTGGCGGCCGCCCTCGAGCCGCTGGCCGGGACGCATCGGATCCTACTGACGCCGGCGGGGCGACCCGTGCGCCAGGACACCCTCGACCGCTGGGCCGGGCTCGAAGCCCTGACCCTGGTCTGCGGGCGCTACGAGGGGGTGGACGAACGGGTGGCGGAGCACTTCATCGAAGAAGAGGCCTCGCTCGGGGACTTCGTCCTCGCCGGCGGGGAGGCGGCCGCGCTGGCGGTGGTCGAAGGGGTGGCTCGCCTGCTCCCCGGGGCGTTGGGCAACCCCGAGTCGGCGGGGTCGGAGAGCTTCCGCGGCGGCGTGCTGGAAGAGCCGCTGTACACCCGCCCGGCGGAGTTCCGGGGCTGGGCGGTCCCGGAGGTGCTCCTCTCGGGCGACCACGCCCGGATTGCCTCCTGGCGCCGCGAACAGCGGGCGGAACGCACCCGGCGGCGCCGTCCCGACCTGCTCCCTCCCGGTTTCGCAGAGGGCGGGGAGGGGGGCTAGACTCCCGCCGCCGGACGGCGCCCCGCCGTCCCGGCTTTGGCGCGAAGGGGTTCCCCGATGAACACGCTGGATCAGGTCGAGGCCGCCCGCCTGCGCTCCGACCTCCCGGAGTTTGGGCCGGGAGACACGGTGCGGGTGCACGTGCGCGTCGTCGAAGGCGGCCGGGAGCGGGTCCAGGCTTACGAGGGCGTCGTCATCGCCCGCAACCACGGGGGCCTGCGCGAGACGGCCACGGTGCGCAAGGTGAGCTTCGGGGTGGGGGTGGAGCGCATCTTCCCCATCCACGCTCCCATCATCCAGCGCATCGAGGTCATCCGCCGCGGCGACGTGCGCCGCGCCAAGCTCTACTTCCTGCGCGGGCGCGTCGGCAAGGCCACCCGCATCAAGGAGAAGCGCGACTAGGGGCGGTGTTCCGCAACTCCCTGCCCGCAGTAACGTCGCGCTCGTGACCTTGCCACCCTCGCCCGGCTTCCCCGAAGACGCGCCGGGCCCCTTCTCCCCGGATCCAGCCGGAGGCGGAGCGTCGGCTTCCGAGCCGGCCCGGCCCGACGGCGAGTCCGGGCCACCCGATCCCTTCGGCGTTGTGCCGGGGACGCCGCTCCCCGAGGACCCCGAACGGGAGGAAGCCCTTCGGGCCCTGCGGAAGGGAGCGCGCAAGCGGGGCGACAAGAAGGCCGCCGGCCGGGCCTTCTGGAAGGAACTGCCGATCCTGATTCTGATCGCCCTGGTGGTGGCGGTCCTCATCAAGACCTTCCTGGTGCAGGCCTTCTTCATCCCTTCCGGCTCCATGCACGACACGCTGCTGGAGGGCGACCGGGTGATGGTCAACAAGCTGGCCTATCGCTTCGGCGACCCATCGCGAGGCGATGTCATCGTGTTCGACAACCCCCAGGAAGCCAACCAGGACGGCGAGACGATCTTCGGGGCCCTGGTGCGGCACGTGGCCGAATCGCTCGGGCTCTCCTCGCCGGACTCCGCCCTCATCAAGAGAGTCATCGCGGTAGGCGGGGAGACGATTGAGATCCGCGACAACCAGGTCTTCGTCGACGGGGTGGCGCTCGACGAGCCCTATGTGAAGGAGGGCTCGCGCATGCCCCTCTACGGCCCCTTCACCGTCCCCGAAGGGCGGGTGTTCGTGATGGGCGACAACCGCTCGCAGAGCACCGACAGCCGGGTCTTCGGGCCCATTGCCGAGGACTCGATAATCGGCCGAGCCTTTGTGAGGGTGTGGCCCCCCAGCCGCTGGGGAGGCTTGTGAGAGTGTCGGACCCCGCCGCTATAAGGTGAGCACGGGCTCCCGGAGAGCCGATGCAGGGGGCGGGTATCATCGCCGGAGCCCCAATACCGGCCGCCCGGGCCGGCTGGGTGATCAGGAGACCGTCATGAGCGAAGAGGATCTCGAGCGCTACGAGACCGACGTAGAGCTGCAGATCTACCAGGAGTACCGCGACGTCCTCCCCATGTTCCGCTATGTGGTGGAGACCGAGCGCCGCTTCTACCTGGCCAACAAGGTCGACCTGCACACCCGCGACACCGGCGGCGGCGTGTTCTTCGAGATCGACATGGAAGACGCCTGGGTATGGGACATGTATCGCCCCGCTCGCTTCCTCAAGAAGGTGCGGGTGCTCACCTTCCGCGACGTGAACCTGGAGGAAGTGGAGCATCCGGAGCTGCGGCCGCCCGACGCCGAGCGCAGGTAGCCCGGTTCGGGGAGAGCCTCGCCGCCGGCTTCCTCGGTAGGCGCGGTGCCCGCTTGGTGGCCCGCAACGTGGTGGTGGGCGCCGACGAGATCGACCTGCTCGTCGCCTGGGGGCGGCTGCTGGTGGCCGTCGAGGTGAAGACCCGGCTCGGGGGCGACCCCGCCGACCAGTTCACCCCCGCGAAGGCGGACCGCTTCCGGCGCGCCGGGCAGGGCCTCCGGCCGCGGCCGGGGCGCTACGACCTCGTCACGGTGAGCGCCGGGCGCGGCGGGGTCGAGGTGCGCTGGCTCCCCGGGGTGTGCTGAAGGGGCGGCCCGGGTCCCTAGGCCTCGCGTCCGTGGCGGCGGCGGCGCTCCCGGTGCCAGCAGGCCCGGTGCCAGTGGCGGCGGAGGTCCGGCGTGTGCTCCGGTACCACCACCAGGTGCCCCTCACCGGCCTCGATGGCGCCGCGGCAGCCGGGGCACACGTAGCGCTTGCGGGCGTGGTACGGCTGCACCAGGCCGACGGTTTCCATGGCCCGGGCGTCGCCGGGCGGCACCTGCAGGGTGAGCGGCAGATCGGCGGGCGCCGGTTCCGGGTCGGGGGCAGGGGGCAAGGGCACGGGCGGCATGGTAGGGACGCGGGTAGATTGCCGGCATGTTCTCCATCACCGACGACGGCCCCATCCGCTGGCTGACCATCGACAACCCGGCTCGCCGCAACGCCATACCTCCGAGCGATTGGGGCGCGCTAGCCGATCTCCTGCAGGATTTCGGCGCCTCGGAGCAGCGCGCTCTGGTGATCACGGGCGCCGGCAACGACTTCTGCTCGGGCGCCGACCTGGTCGCGGGCTTCGCTCTCCAGGGCGGGCCGACGATGCTGTACGAGTCCATGCGCCCCCTCAACCGGGCGGCCCGCACCTTGTACGAGTTGGGCAAGCCGTCGGTGGCCGCGGTCGACGGGGTGGCGGTGGGGGCCGGGATGAACCTGGCGCTGGGCTGCGACATCGTCATCGCCAGCAGCCGGGCCCGTTTCTCGGAGATCTTCGTGCGCCGCGGCCTGGTGGTGGACTTCGGGGGGACCTGGCTGCTACCCCGGCGCATCGGCCTGGCCCGGGCCAAGGAACTGGCCCTGACCGGGCGCATCGTGAACGCTGCCGACGCCCTGCGCTACGGCCTGGCCGCCGAGGTGGTGGCCCCGGAGGACCTCAAGCGCCGGGCCGGCGAGGTCGCTGCGGAGCTGGCCGCGGGCGCTCCGCAGGCGCAGCGCACGATCAAGCTGGGCCTGGACCATGCCTTCGAGATGTCCTTCGACGCGGCCCTCGAGTACGAGGCTCAGGCCCAGGCGCAGTGCCTGTCCTCTGAGGACGTGATCGAGGGGGTGACCGCCTTCCTCGAGAAGCGGGAGCCGCGCTTCAAGGGGCGCTGATGGCCGGCGACGACCGCCGCCCATCGCGCGGCGGCGCCTCGGGAGAGCCCTCCGAGTGGCAGGTCTTCTTCGATCACCATGCCCCGGGCTACCTGGAGAACGAGTTCACCCGCAACACCGCGGCCGAGGCCGACCTCATCGTGGAGGCGCTCCGGGTCGCCCCGGCAGGCCGGCTGCTGGATGTGGGCTGCGGTGTGGGGCGGCACGCCCTCGAGCTGGCTCGACGCGGCTTCCGGGTGACGGGTGTCGACATCTCGGAGGGGATGCTCGAGCAGGGGCGCCGGGCCGCCGCGGCCCTGGGCCTGGAGGTCGAGTGGATCCGGGCCGACGCCGCCCGATTCGTGGCCCCGCGCCTCTTCGACGGGGCGTACTGCCTGTGCGAGGGGGCGTTCGGCCTGCTGTCGGCTGCCGACGATCCGCTGGGCCATGATCGGGCCATCCTCGGCGGGATCCACGCCGCGCTCCGCCCGGGCGGCCGCCTGCTGCTGAACTGCCTCAATGGGATGCGCCAGCTGCGGCTGTACGGCCCCGAAGATGTGGCCGCGGGCCGGTTCGACCCGGTGGACCTGACCGAGTTCTGCGACATGGAGTTCGACACGCCGGAGGGGAGGCGGGCCGTCCCGGTGCGGGAGCGGGGCTACACCCCCACCGAGCTCCGCCTGCTCCTGACGGTGGTGGGCTTCGAGGTGGAGGGGCTGTGGGGCGGCACGGCGGGCCTGCCTTTCCGCCGTCCTCCCGAGCTCGACGAGATGGAGCTCATGGCGCTGGTGGTCAAATCGGGGTGACTCCCCGGCCGTGCCGGGGGCCTTCCCGGTGTCACCCCCACCCTCTACCTTGAGGGTGTGTTCGCCGCCGTCACCTCCGTCGCCCTGGTCGGCATCGACCCCTGCCCGGTTCGGGTCGAGGTCCACGTCACCGGGGGCAAGCAGCAGTTCCACCTCGTGGGCCTGCCCGACACGGCCGTCCGCGAGGCCAAGGAGCGGGTCCGGGCGGCGCTGCTGTCCTCCGGCTATCGCTTCCCCTCCCGCTGCCTGACGGTGAACCTGGCCCCGGCTGAGATCCCCAAGGCGGGATCGGCCTACGACCTGCCCATCGCCCTGGGGGTGCTCGCCGCCGCCGGCCTGGTCCCCCCGGCGGTCACCGGGGTGGTCGCCCTCGGAGAGCTCGCTCTCGACGGCGAGGTGCGCCCCGCCCGGGGGGGCCTCGGCGCCGGCATCGTGGCCGCCGCGGTGGGACGGCCCTGCTTGCTGCCCCCCGGGTCGGCGGCCGAGGCGGTGGTGGTCGGCGATGCCGAAGTCCGGGTGGTGCGCACGCTGGCCGAGGCGGTGGCCGTGGCCCTGGGCGAGGCCGCCGCGGTGGCCCCGGCCGTGCCGCCGCCTGCCCCGGAGAGCCCGGCGGCCGACCTGGCGGCGGTGCGCGGCCAGCCGCTGGCTCGCCGGGCTCTCGAGGTCGCCGCCGGCGGCGGGCACCACCTGCTCCTGGTGGGACCGCCCGGGGCCGGCAAGACGATGCTGGCCCGCTGCCTGCCCGGCATCCTCCCGCCCCTGGGAGCAAACGAGTCGCTGCAGGTGGCCCGGGCCTGGGCGGCGGCGGGCCGGCCCCGGCCCCACCCCGGGGAGCCTCCCTTTCGCAGCCCGCATCACACTGCCACGACGGCGGCCATCGTGGGCGGGGGCAGTGGGATGCCCGTCCCCGGCGAACTGACCCTGGCTCACAAGGGGGTCCTCTTCCTCGACGAACTGGGCGAGTTCCCTCCTTACCTCCTCGATGCACTGCGGCAGCCGGTCGAAGAAGGCTGGGTGCACGTGGCACGCAAAGGGGTCTCGGTACGGTTCCCCTGCGACGTTCAGATGGTCGCCGCCACCAACCCCTGCCCGTGCGGCTACGCCGCCGACCGCCTGGTCCCCTGCACCTGCTCCCCGGCGGGAGTGGCGCGTTACCGGCGCCGGTTCTCCGGCCCGCTGCTCGACCGGTTCGACCTCCAGGTGGCGGTGCCCCGCCTGCATCCCGCCGACTTGGCCGGCCCCGAAGGCGAGCCCAGCGCCGCGGTGCGGGACCGGGTGGCGGCCGCCCGCGCCCGCCAGGCCGGGCGCGGCGGCCTCAACCGCGTCCTGGGGCGACGCGACCTGGATGCCGTGGGATGGGAGCCGGCGGCCCTGGAACTGCTGCGGGCGGCGGCGGATCGTCTCGCGCTCACCGCCCGCGGTTGGGACCGGGTTCGCCGGGTGGCGCGGACCGTTGCCGACCTGGCCGGCGGGGAGGCGGTGGGTGAGGCCCACGTGGCGGAGGCCCTGAGCCTGCGGGTGGCCGTTTGAGCCAGGAGGACCGGCTCCGTCTGGCTTTCTGCGGCCTGCACCCCGATCGCTCGGCGCGCCTCATCGGCGAGATGGGGTCGGCGGCCCGGGTGCTGGCTGCCCTTGTCGAGGGCCGCCTCAAGGCGCCCGAGGCGGCCCGGGGGGCGGCCCGCCTCGACGGCAGTGCCTGCCTCGATCGCCTGGCCCGGCTCCAGGTGAGCGCGGTGTTCCGCGGCGGCCCGGGCTACCCGGCGCACCTCGGCGATCTGCCCGGGGCGCCCGACGTGCTCTTCATACGGGGCCGGCTGCCGGCGGAGCCCGGCGTGGCCATCGTGGGCACCCGCCGCTGCACCCGCTACGGCATGGGCCTGGCCCGGATCTACGGGCAGGCGTGCGCCTCGGCGGGATGGCCGGTGGTGAGCGGCCTGGCCCGGGGGGCCGACGGCGAGGCCCACCGGGGGGTGGTCGATGCCGGAGGGGTGGGGGTGGCGGTCCTGGGCTGCGGCCCCGACATCGTCTATCCCGGCGAGCACCGCTCCCTCGCCGAAAGCCTCCTCGCCGGAGGCGGCGCCATCGCCACGGAGTACCCCCCGGGTACCCGCCCCGAGCCGTGGCGCTTCCCCCCGCGCAACCGGATCATCTCCGGCCTGGCGGCGGCGGTGGTGGTGGTCGAGGCGGCCGAGACCGGCGGCGCCCTGATAACGGCGGCGGCCGCTCTTGAGCAGGGGCGGCACGTGTTCGCGGTGCCCGGCGATGTGGGACGGGAGACCTCCCGCGGATGCAATCTCCTGATTCGGGACGGCGCCACCCCGGTGCTGGATCCCGCCGACCTCCTCGCCTCGCTCTCCTTGCTGCTGGGCGCGCCGCGGCCGCCTCCGCCGGACGCCGGCCTTCCCCTCGACTCCGCCGGCCGGGCCCTGCTGGCCGCGATCCCACCGGGCGGCACTTCGCTCGAAGCTGCCGCGGCAGCCGCCGGGCTGCAAGTGGGTGCGGCGATGGCGGCGGCGGCCCGCCTCGAGGTGGCCGGAGCGGTGCGCCGGGAAGGGAGCCTGATCCTCCCGGGTCGTTGACCGCGTCGGCCTGCCCGGCCACGATGGGGGAGTGACTCCGATCCCGCCCTGCCCCGATTGGGCCGCCGGCCCACTGGCGGCCTACCTGGAGCGCTTGGCCGCGCAGCGGGGCCTGTCGGGGCACACCGTCGAGGCCTACCGGCGCGACCTGAGCCAGTTCTTCGACTTCTGCCACCGACGGGGCCAGCGCTCCCTGGAGGAGGTCGACCGCCTGGCGGTGCGGCGCTTCGTGGCTCATCTCGCCACTCGGAACTACGCCCGGGCCTCGGTGGCGAGGAAGGTCTCCGCGGTGCGGGCCTTCTTCACCGACGCCGCCCGCCGCGGCGCCGTGCTCCTCAACCCGGCGGTGGGGGTGGCCTCACCCAAGCTGCCGCGCCGGCTGCCCCGGGTGCCCTCGGCCTCCGCCCTGGGCGGCGTGCTCGACGGCCTCGATGGCGACGACCCGGTGTCCCGCCGCGACCGGGCGCTGTTGGAAGTCCTCTACGGGAGCGGCCTGCGAGTGGCCGAGGCCGCGGCGCTGACGGTGGGCGACGTGCAGGCGACGCGCGGCGGCATCCGCGACCTCATCCGGGTCTCGGGCAAGGGCGGCAAGGACCGGGCCGTGCCGCTCTCCGGCCCGGCCCGGTCGGCCCTCGAGCAGTACCTCGAACAGGGGCGGGGCGCGCTGGCTCGCGGCGGGGGAGCGGCCCTGTGGGTCGGGGCGCGCGGCGGGCCCCTGGGGGTGCGGGGCATCCGCCGGGTGGTGCAGGCCCGGCTTGCCACCTTCCCCCATGCCCTGCGCCACTCCTTTGCCACCCATTTGCTGGAACGGGGCGCCGATCTGCGCGCCGTCCAGGAGCTTCTCGGGCACCGCCTGCTGGCGACTACCCAGGTCTACACTCAGGTGACCCGCCAGCACCTCAGGTCGACATATGACCGTTCCCATCCCCGCGCCTGAATCGCCCGATCGCATCGCGGCTGCCTGGCGGCGCCTGAAGGAAGCGGGCGACGAGAGGGCCCGCGAGGGCTTGATCCTGCACTACTCCCCGCTGGTCAAGTTCGTGGCCGGCCGGGTGGGGGTGGGCCTGCCGCGCAACGTGGAGCAGTCGGACCTGGTGTCCTACGGGATGTTTGGGTTGATCGACGCCATCGACAAGTTCGAGCCGGCCCGGGGGATCAAGTTCGAGACCTACGCGGTCAATCGCATCAAGGGCGCCATCCTCGACGAGTTGCGCGCCCTCGACTGGGTGCCGCGCTCGGTGCGAGCCCGAGCGCGCGAGATCCAGCGGTCCCTGAGCGAGCTCGAGCACCAGTTGCACCGTTCGGTCACCGACGAGGAGCTGGCGGATCACATGGGCATCTCGGTGACCACGCTCCAGGACCAGCTGGGCGAGATCTCCACTCTCGGCTTCGTCGCCCTCGATGAGCTTGTAGAGCCCGGGGAGCGGGGATCCGCCGCCATCGGCGACATGGTCGCCGACCCGCGAGCGGTCGACCCGGGCGGCTCCTTCGAGCAACAGGAGAGCCGGTACGTCCTGATCGACGCCATCAATCGGCTCGCCGAGCGGGAGCGGCTGGTCGTCACCCTCTACTACTACGAGGGCCTGACCCTGGCGGAGATCGGCGCCGTCCTCGGCGTCACCGAGTCGCGTATCTGCCAGATACACACCAAGGCAGTGCTCAGCCTGCGCAACCGCCTCATGGAGCCGGGCCAGCGACCGGGCTGAGTCGCGGCGTGCCACCGCTCGGGCAGCCGGGTCGCTCGCCGGCGGTCGGCGCCTATACTCCCGCCCATTCCACACGCCCACCGCAACCTCCCGCGGTCGGGGGCCCGGCGGGCCTTCGGGGAGGCCGAGGGTGGGCGGAGGCCGAACCGAAACGACAGGAGGCAGCAACGGTGGCCAGTGTCACCATGCGAGAGCTGCTGGAGGCTGGGGTCCACTTCGGGCACCAGACCCGGCGCTGGGATCCCAAGATGCGCCCGTACATCTTCTCGGAGCGCAACGGGATCCACATCATCGACCTGAGGCAGACCCTCGAAGCCTGCGAGCGAGCCAACACGCTGGTGCGCGACATCACCGCGAACGGCGGCACGGTGCTCTTCGTGGGCACCAAGAAGCAGGCGCAGGCGGTCATCGCCGAGGCGGCCACCCAGGCGTCCATGCCCTACGTGAACCACCGCTGGCTGGGCGGCATGCTCACCAACTTCACCACGATCCACAAGCGGATCCTCTACATGCGCGAACTGCAGCGCATGCAGGCTTCGGGCGAGATGGAGGGCCTGCCCAAGAAGGAGCGCCTCCACCTCCTCCGTGAGCTGGAGAAACTGCAGACGGTGCTCGGCGGAGTGGGCGACCTGCACCGGGTCCCCGATGCGGTCTTCATCGTCGACGTCCGCACCGAGGCCATTGCGGTGAAGGAAGCCAAGCGGATCGGCATCCCCGTCATCGCCGTGGTCGACACCAACTGCGACCCGGACCTCGTGGACCTGGTCATCCCCGGCAACGACGACGCCATCCGCTCGGCGCAGCTGATGGCCGGGCTGATCGCCGCGGCGGCCGCCGAGGGGCGCCAGCTGACCGAGGCCCGGGGCAAGGACGGCGGCCGGCGCAACGAGCCGCCCGCGAGCAAAGAGGTTCCGTAGGATGCCTGAGATCTCCACCAACGACGTCGTGGCGCTGCGCAAGGCCACGGGGGCCGGGATGATGGACGCCAAGCGCGCCCTGGCCGACGCCGGGGGCGACCTGGAGAAGGCCAAGGACCTGTTGCGCGAGCGCGGCCTGGCCGATGCTCGCAAACGGTCTGCCCGGGTCACTACCCAGGGCGCCATCGGCCATTACCTGCACGTCCAGGCCGACCGCCCCGTCATCGGGGTACTCGTCGAGCTGGCGGCCGAGACCGATTTCGTCGCCAAGAGCCCCGACTTCCAGCAGGCGGCGCGCGACCTCGCCATGCACGTGGCGGCCTCCCGCCCGCGCTGGGTGAGGCGGGAGGACGTCCCCGAAGACGTCATGGCTCACGAGCGCGAAGTCATCGCCGCCCAGGCCCGCAACGAGGGCAAGCCGGACAAGGTGATCGAGAAGATCGTGGAGGGCCGGCTGCGCGTGTTCTACGAGGACAACGTCCTCTACGACCAGCCCTTCGTCAACCCGGAGAAGTTCCAGGGGACGGTGGGGGAGATGGTCAACGGCCTGGCCGGGTCCATGGGCGAGAACATCCTGGTGCGCCGGTTCGCTCGCATCGGGGTGGGGGAGTCCATCGAGTAGATGGGCCGTCGCGTCGCCCTCAAGCTCTCCGGTGAGGCCTTCGCCGACCCCGCCCTCCAGTACGGCATCGACCCCGGCACGGTTCGCCGCCTGGCCGGCGAGATCGCCGAAGTGACTGCCGAGGGCCACCAGGTCGGGGTGATCGTGGGGGCGGGCAACATCTTCCGGGGGCTCTCCTCGGCGGCTGAGGGCATGGACCGGGCCAATGCCGACTACATGGGCATGCTGGCCACGGTGCTCAACGCCATGGCCCTGCGCGACGCCATCGAGGCGGCCGGCTGCTCGGCTCGGGTGCAGACCGCCATCCGCATCGAGCAGGTCGCCGAGCCCTACATCCGACTGCGGGCCATCCGGCACCTGGAGAAGGGCCGGGTGGTGGTGTTCGCCGGGGGTACCGGGAATCCCTTCTTCACCACCGACACGGCGGCGGCGCTGCGCGCCGCCGAGATCGGGGCGGAGGCGGTCCTCAAGGCGACGAAGGTGGACGGGGTGTACGACGCCGACCCGGTGCACCACCCCGGGGCGCGCCTCTTCACCGAATTGCGCTACCGCGAAGTCCTCGAGAGAGATCTCCGGGTGATGGACGCCACCGCCATTACGATGTGCCTGGAGAACCACCTGCCCATCAGGGTCTTCAACATCTCTGTTCCCGGCAACATCGCTCGGGCGGTGCGGGGGGAGCCGTTGGGGACCCTGGTCCACTGACGAGGAGGCGCCGGTGATCGAGGAGACCCTCCTGGAGGGTGAGGAGAAGATGGATCACGCCGTGACCCATCTCCGGTCGGAGTTCAGCACGGTGCGCACCGGCCGGGCCAATCCGGCGATCATGCACCGGATCATGGTCGAGTACTACGGGGCCTCAACGCCGCTGCAACAGCTGGCCTCTTTCTCCGTGCCCGAGGCGCGCCTCTTGCTGGTGCATCCCTACGACCGGTCCACCATCGGTGCCATCGAGCGTGCCATCCTGGCCTCCGAACTGGGGCTGAACCCGAACAATGACGGCACGGTCATCCGCCTGGCTTTTCCACCCCTCACCGAGGAGCGGCGCCGGGACCTCATCCGGATGGTGCGCCACATGGCCGAAGAGGCTCGGGTGGCCGTGCGCAACGTGCGGCGCCACGCCAAGAAGGACCTGGAAGGGCTCGAGGGCGAAGTCTCCGACAACGACATCGAGCGGGCTGAGAAGGAGCTGGAGGACCTGACCCACCGCCACGTGATCCGGATCGACGAGCTGCTCGCCCACAAGGAAGCCGAGCTGCTCGAGGTTTAGCCCTGCACGGGGCGACGAGGAGGAGCGGTGAGCCGCAGGGGAGACGACGAGGGGTACCGTCCCCATCCGGGTGATCCCTGGCATCCCGGCTGGAGCCTTGAGAGCGATGCTGAGACCACCGCGCCTCCGGCCGCCGAGCCCGTTGCCCCCCGCGAGCCCCGCCCGGCCGCGGCTGAGCGCCGCCGGTTCGGCCGGGGCCGGCGCCGCGAGCGGCCGGGAGAAGCGAGCCCGGGAGAAGCGAGCCCGGGGGAGCCACTCGAAAGGAAGACGGAAGAGGAGAGGGACGCCTCGGCCCCGGTGCTTCCCGAAGACGAGCTCGCCGGCTGGTGGGTGCCCGGGGAGACGGCGCGGGAGGAAGCAGGCGGGGACGCCTCCTCTCCACTCCTCGGAGAGGCGGACGAAGCGGCCGACGAGGTCGCGGAGGGGGAGCCCGCCGCTCCGCTGTTCCCGTGGTGGAACGCGGCGGTCCCTGCGGTCCCGCCTGCCCCCGCAGCGCCGGCAAAGGGAGATCTGCCCGAAGCGCCTCCACCGGCAGTGAGGGAGCGCCGGGGGGCAGACGCGGCCTCGCTGATCCCTCTGGACTTGCCGGCGGGGCCGCCGGAGCGAGCGGCGGTGTCGGAGCGGTCGGACCAGGGCCTCTGGGAGGAGCCGGCGGTAATCCCACTGATCCCGCCGCTTCCGGCGGAGGGAGTCTGGCCGGCCGAGACGGAACCGGCAGTGGCGGAACCGGCAGTGGCGGATCCGGTATTGATGGAAGCGGCCGAGGTGGAACTGCCGCCCGTGCTCGGGGAGGGGGTGGAGGGGGACATCGGCCGCTGGGACGAGGCGGCGGTGATCCCGGTGATCCCCGCTCTCCCGGCGGAGGGGATCTCGCCGCCGGGGATCGCGCCGGAATGGGTCGAGCCGTCGGAGACGGAGCCGGCCGGGGTGGAGTTGCTCCTGGGTTCACCAGAGGCAGAAGCCGTGGGGACGGAACCGTCTGCTTCTTCCGTGGCCGAGGAACTCGCCCGAGCGACGGCAGCTCTGCTGGCCGAGATAGGGGAGGAGCCCGCGGTGGTGGAGCCGCTGGGACCAGTCGACGAGGGTGGCGCCGTGGAGGGTGTGGGGGAGTTGCCCTGGGCTGCGGTGGGCTCGCCGGTGGGGGAGGAGCCCGCGGTGGTGGAGCCGCTGGGACCGGTCGACGAGGGTGGCGCCGTGGAGGGTGTGGGGGAGTTGCCCTGGGCTGCGGTGGGCTCGCCGGTGGGGGAGGAGCCCGCCTTGCCGCCGGCCTCCGGGGAGGATTTCGCCTTTGCGGAGGAGGGCGAAGGCCGGGCCGACGAGGCAGGCGCCTCGGCCCTCCTGGATGAGGAGCAACTGGACGCTGCGGGTGGGCTGGTGCTTCCGGCCTGGGAACCACCCGCCGGTGCGGTTCCGGCCGCCGGGCACCGCGGCGGCGAGGAGCCGCCGTACCCCGCGGCGGCCGAACCGGGGATGGTGGATCTCGTCCCCGAGAGCGAGGTCGACGAGTGGGTGGCCTTTGTAGAAGGGCTTCCCGCCGGTGCGGTGCCCGCGGCGCGCCGCGCCCCCGGCGGCGCGGCGGCGCCAGAGGCTCGGGCCGCGACTGAGGCCCCGGCGGATGAGGAGGCCGGCGGCGAGGCGCCGCGAGTCGCACCGCGTCGTCGGGGCTGGTTCCGGCGGCGGCACGGCGCGGAGGAGGCCCCGCAGGCCGAGGAAGCCGCTGCTGCCCCGCCACCGTGGGCGGCTCCGGCGGTGCCTGAGGCGGTGCTTGAGGCGGTGCCCGGTGTCGAGGACGCCGAGGTTCCGCTCGACGACGTCGCCGAGGCCGAAGCGGCCTGGGCGGCCTGGGAGGCCGGGGCGGAGGGCGCAGCTGGGCAGGACGCCGCGGCTCCAGCCGCGACCGTGCTTCCGGAGTGGGAGACCCCGGCCGCCGCCGGGGAGGTGGAGGCCATCTCGCCGGAGACGATCCCTCTAGCCGCCGGCCCGGGGGAGCTCCCGCCGGACGAGGCCGAGGCTTCCTTCGAGGGGGCCGAGTGGGCCGGCGAGCCGGAGGCGGCAGCGGGCGCGTGGTTTGCCGAGGTCGACGAGGACGAGGTGGAGGTGCCTCCACCCGGCCTGCCCGAGGAGGAGTGGGAGGCGGAGGACGAGACCCCCTGGGCGGTGGGAAGCGGCGAGCCGCACCGGCCCGGAGGGGTGGCGGATCTCCCCGAACCCGAGCCGGAGGAAGACCTGGAGGCCGCCGGCTGGGAGGCCTTCCCGGAGCCGGGCCGGCCTCTTCCTTTCATCGAGAGCGGGGTGGCGCCGGTGGTGGCCGGGCCGGAGCGGGCCGTTCCGCCGGCCGCGTCGGAGGCGGGGGCGCCTGAGGGCTGGGAGACCTTCCCGGAGCCGGGGACCAGGGCGCCGCTGTGGAGCGGCGAGGCGGGGCGCGGCTTGCGGCCGGTCCCCGGGCCTGAGCCGCTGTTCCCCGAGGGCGAAGACCTGGGCGGCGAGGACGACGCCGCGCTCTGGGCCGCCGAGAGCGAGATGGAGGCAGGGTGGCCGGGGGCGGAACCCCCTCGAGCCTTCCCCGCGGGTGAAGCCCCGGGCGAGGAGGACGAAGAGGCCTGGGCCGCCGAGGTGGGGAGGGAGGCCGCCTTCCACGAGGGGCCGGCGCCGGCCGCGACCTCCGACCAGCACACCATGGAGATGCCGGCCCCGGTGTTCGACTTCGAGGGGTCCCCCCGCGTCCAGGGCCCCATCAGCGAGGAAGTCCTGGCCGGAGCGGTGACCATGGAGCATCGCGGCCTGGCGGAGGAGATGCTGGCGGCCGATACGGCCGAAACGGAGCTTCAGGCGCTGTCGGCGCCCATGCCCGGCCTCGAGTCGGGTGTCGTCGGCTTCGAGGACGTGGCTCACCTCGGCAGCGACGAGGAGATGACGGCGCCGGTGCGCTCGGATCTCCCCGTCCGGGTGGCCACCGGAATGGTGCTCGCCCTGATGCTGCTCGGCTCCATGTGGGTGGGCGGGGAGTTCTTCGCCGGGTTCGTGGGGATCATGGCGATTCTCGGCCTGGGCGAGTTCTACGGGTCCCTGCGTCGCTGCGGCTACCAGCCCCTGGCGCTGTTCGGCTTCCTGGGCGCCGCGGGGATACTCGCCGGCACCTGGTTCTACGGCCCGGTGGCCATCCCCATCGCCACCGTCGCGACGGTGATCCTGTCGTTCTTCTACTACGCCTTCGCCCCCTACCGGCGCGATGCCCTCACCAATGGGGGACTGGCGCTCCTCGGGATGCTCTGGGTGATCGGCACGGCCGCGTTCGCCTTTCCCATCGCCGCCTCTGCCGAGTTCCGGGTGCTCGTGCTGGCCACCGCGGCCACGGTGATCGCCACCGACGTGGGGGCCTTCTTCGCCGGCCGGTCCTGGGGCCGCCGCCTCATGGCACCGGTTTTGTCCCCGCACAAGACCTGGGAGGGCCTGGCCGGGGGAGTGGTCCTCGGTATCGGGGTTGCGGTCGGGGCGGGCTACCTGTTCGACGAGATCGGCGTCCGCGCCGGCGCGGCCCTGGGCCTGGTGGTGGCGGTCATGGCTCCGCTCGGCGACCTGGCCGAGTCGATGGTGAAGCGCAGCCTGGGAATCAAGGACATGGGCTCGATCCTGCCGGGCCACGGAGGCATCCTCGACCGGATCGACGCCTTTCTCTTCGTGCTGCCGGCCGCCTGGGTCCTTTTCGAGACGATGGGGATGCTGCGCTGAGGCCTCTGGTCGTCCTCGGGGCGACGGGGTCCATCGGGCGCCAGGCCCTCGAGGTGGCGGAGTCCCTGGGCATGGAAGTGCGGGGCCTGGCCGCCGCCCGGGGCTCGGCCGGGCTGCTGGCGCTGGCCGCGGCTCATCCCGGCGCGGCGGTCGCCGTGGCCGCGCCCACCGGCGAGGAGCGGCAGCGCTTCACCGAAGGGCTGGGCGGCCGGGTGCGCTTCGGACCGGAGGCGGTGGCCGCCCTGGCCGCCGAGCCGGGCGGCATCGTGCTGAACGGCATCGTCGGGGCCGCCGGCCTCGCCGCCTCGGTGGCCGCCCTGGAGGCCGGCAACCGTTTGGCCCTGGCGAACAAGGAGAGCCTGGTGGCCGGCGGCCCGGTGGTGGAGGCGGCGCGGCGGCGCGGGGGCGGGGAGCTGATCCCGGTGGATTCGGAGCACTCGGCGCTGTGGCAGTGCCTGGCCGGCGAGGACTTCGGCGCGGTGCGCCGCCTGGTGCTATCGGCCTCAGGCGGGCCGTTCCGGGCCCGCTCCGCCGCGGAACTGGAGGGGGTGACCGTCGCCGAGGCGCTGGCCCATCCCACCTGGCGGATGGGCCGGCGCATCACTATCGACTCGGCGACGCTCATGAACAAGGCCTTCGAGGTCATCGAGGCGCACTGCCTCTTCGCCGTGCCCTACGACCGGATCGACGTGGTGGTGCACCCCCAGAGCGTGGTGCACAGCCTGGTGGAGTTCGTCGACGGGTCCGTCAAGGCGCAACTCGGCCCGCCCGACATGCGCCTCCCCATCCAGTACGCCCTGACGTATCCGCAGCGGTGCCCGGGCCCGCTTCCCGAGTTCGACCTGGCCGGCCGGAGCCTGACCTTTGAGGCCCCGGACCCGGCCGCCTTCCCCTGCCTGCGGCTGGGCTACGAGGCGGGGCGGGCCGGCGGCTCGGCGCCTGCCGTCCTCAACGCCGCCGATGAGGTCGCGGTGCGCGCCTTCCTCGACGGGCGTATCGGTTTCACCGCCATCCCGGCGATCGTCGAGAGGGCTCTCTCGGCCATCGCGGTGCGTCCACTGGAGAGCGTTGCCGAAGTGATGGCGGTGGACGCCGAGGCGCGGGCGGTGGCGACGGCGGCGCTGGGAGCCACCTGCTAACCCCTTCTGCCGGGTAACTTGGGGTCCCCCGGAACGGAGCGATGGTCCCCTTGCGGAGCAGCAAGCCATGAGCGGCGGCATCCTGGTCATCGTCGGGATCATCGTCATCGTGATGATCCACGAGACGGGGCACTTCCTCGCGGCTCGCCGGGTGGGGATGAAGGCCACCGAGTTCTTCTTCGGCTTCGGCCCGCGCCTCTGGTCCACCCGGCGGGGGGAGACCGAGTACGGGATCAAGGCCCTTCCCCTCGGCGGGTACGTGCGCATCGCCGGGATGAGCCCGCTGGAGGAGATCGCTCCCGAGGACGAGGGGCGGACCTACCGGGACAAGCCCTTCTGGGCCAAGTCGGTGGTGGTGCTCGCCGGCTCGGCAACCCACTTCCCGCTGGCCTTCCTGCTCTTCTACCTCGTGGCGGCGGGCATCGGCCTGCCGGCGCGCACTACCACCGTGGAGAGCGTGCAGGCCACCCTCGAG
>JALOLI010000073.1 GCA_025456165.1 Acidimicrobiia bacterium
AGATGGCGATGTCCTGGGGGACGAAGCCGATGGCCGCTTTGGCGTCGGTGGAGGTGGTGCGGATCTCCCGCCCGTCGACAAGCACCTCGCCGGCGTCGCGCTCCAGCAGGCCGATGGCCATGTTGATGGTGGTCGTCTTGCCGGCCCCATTGGGGCCGAGCAGGCCGTAGGTCTCCCCTTCGGCGATGTGGAAGGAGACATCCTCGACGGCAACCAGATCCTTGAAGGCCTTGCGCAGGCCCTTCGCCTCCAGCACCAGGCGGCGTTCCAACGGGATCCTCCTCTAGGCCGGCCGAGGATACCTCCGGGGCGGCAGCGCCGCAGTGCGGAGCATCCCCCGCCGGCTCCTATTCTCTCCCTCCGATCGCGCAGGAGGCACGCCGGGATGGCCGAAGCGGGACACAACTGGCCGCTGCAGGTGAGGGACCTGGTCAAGGCCTTCAAGGAGGTCCGGGCCAACGACGGCATCAACGGCTTGCTCGGCCCCAACGGGGCCGGGAAGAGCACGCTGGTGAAGCAGGTCATCGGCTTGCTCGCCCCCGACTCGGGGACCATCACCCTGGGCCCCCACGACCTGGTCGCCGACCCCGACGCCGCCCGCCAGCTGTGCTCCTACCTGCCCCAGGCCCAGATGCCCATCGCCTCGTTCCGCTCGCGCGAGGCCATCGACATCACCGGCATGATCCGCGGCGGCGACCGGGAGGCGGTGGCCCGCCGGCGCGACGAGCTGATCGAGGCCCTCGACATCGGCGAGTGGCGCGACACGGTCGGGGCCAAGCTCTCGGGCGGGGTGCGGCGCCTGGTGGGCTTCGCCATGGTCACCGCCTGCCCCGGCCGGGTGGTGGTGCTCGACGAGCCGACCAACGACGTCGACCCGCTGCGCCGCCGCCTCCTGTGGCAGGAGGTGCGCCGCCTGGGCGACGCCGGGGTGGCGGTGCTGCTGGTCACCCACAACGTCATGGAGGCGGAAAGGGCGGTCGACCGCCTCGCCGTCATCGACCGCGGCCGCCTGCTCGCCGAGGGCACCCCGTCGTCGCTGAAGGCCGAGGACCGCGGCCGCCTTCGCCTGCAGGTGATGCTGGCCCCCCGGGCCGAAACGCCGGCACTGCCCGCCTTCGTCCAGGCGCATACCCGGGTGGGCCACAACCTGATGACGGTGGTGGCCGAGGAGGAGGCGGTCCACGCCATCGGCTGGGCGCAGGAACTGATCGGCCTCGGCCTCGCCGAGGAGTACGCCCTGGGGGCCACCACCCTGGAGGACGTCTACATCCGCCTCACCGGCGACGCGGAGGCGGCCGGGCGGGAGGCGGAGGCGTGACCACCCTCGCCGCGCCCGGCGAGGCCCTCCGCTCCGGCCTCGGTTACTGGTGGCACTCCTACCGGATGATGCTCCGCTGGGAGCTGACCTCCCTGCGGATGGTCCTGGCGATCACCGTCATCGTGCAGATCCTCTCCGGGGCGGGGTTCGTGCTGGCCCTGGGCCTCTTCTTCGGGCAGGTGCCGCCGCGAGCGGCGCTCTTCGTCTCCACCGGCGTGCTGGTGGTCACCCTCATCACCATCGGCATGGTCCTGGGGCCCCAACTGGTGGCCATGCAGAAGGCGGAGAAGACCTACGACTTCCTCTGGTCCCTGCCCGTGCCCCGCCCTACCGCCGCCCTGGCCTGGGTGACCACCAACCTGATCCTGGGCCTGCCCGGCATGGCCGTGGCCCTGGGAGTGGCCCTCCTCCGCTACGACCTCGACCTGCACGTCTCGTGGGCCATCATCCCCGCCGTCCTGCTCACCCTGTTCACCGGCACCATGGTCGGCTACGCCCTGGCCCACTCCCTGGGGAACCCCATGCTGATCGCCGCCATCACCCAGATGCTGATCTTCGTGATCATCGGCTTCTCCCCCATCAACTTCCCCGCCGAGCAGCTGCCCGGATGGCTGGCCGCCTTGCACCGCTGGCTGCCCCTGGCCCCCATGGCCGACACCGTGAGGGCCGGCCTCACCCGGGGGGTCGTGGAGGAAGTGACCCGCTCCTATGTGGTGCTCGGAGCCTGGGCGGCCGCCGCGGTGGGGGTCACCTCGGCGGTGCTGGCCAGGAGGGGCTGAAATGACCGCGTTGCCCGCCCCCGTCCTGCGCCGCGGCGCCGCCTACTGGATGGCCGGCTACCGCGGCATGCTGCGCTTCGACCTGGCCTCGGCCCGGGAGTGGCTCGTCCCCTTCGTGCTGGTGCAGGTCCTGATGGGAGCCGGCATGGCCCTCGTCTACGGCTTCTACCTGGGGAACATGCCGGCGGCGGCGGCCACCTTCGTGGCCACCGGGGCTCCCACGCTGGCGGTCATCCCCCTCGGCATGGCCCTGGCGCCCAGCCTCATCGCCGGCCGCAAGATCGAAGGCACCTACGACTTCATGTGGTCGCTGCCGGTGCCCCGCCTCACCGCGGCCCTCTCCTCCTACACCGTCTTCACCGCCCTGGCCGCCCCCGGTTTCGCCGCCGCTCTGGGCATCGCCGCCTGGCGCTACGACCTGGACCTGCACGTCAGCGCCTGGGTCGTGCCGGCGGTCCTGCTGTCGTCGCTCATGGCGGCCTCGGTCGGCTTCGCCGTGGGCCACGCCGTCACCGAACCGGCGCTGGTCAACGTGATCACCAACCTGGTGATCTTCGTCGTGCTGATGTTCTCCCCCATCGCCTTCCCCATCGAGAACTTCCCCGGCTGGCTGGCGGCGGCGCACCGCGTGCTCCCCTTCTGGCACATGGCCAACGTCGTGCGAGCGTCGCTGACCGAGGGGCTGGTCACCGGGGCCTGGGCCTCGTACCTGGTGCTGGCCGGGTGGACCCTGGGAGCCTGGTTGCTCGCCGCCTGGGCGGTGGGCCGGAGACGCTGAGGCGATCTCACGGCCCGCGCCTCACCGACGCACGCTCTCAGGCGCCGACCAGAAACGACACGGCGAGCACGACCACCAGGGCTCCGCCCACCAGAGGGCGCACCCAGGCGGGCAGCGTTGGCCACAGCCCCCGGCGCGAGGTGTAGACGGCCCAGGCGAGGCACAGCACCCCGGCGGCGATCGCCCCACCCCCCGCCCCCCGGCTCAGGCCCCGATGCAGCGCCGTACCCGGCTCCACCCCACCCAGCGTCAGCCACACGCCGGCCACGGTGGCGACGGCCGCGGCGGCGAGGGCGACGCCCAGCAGGGAGAAGCTCGCCACCAGATGCCGTCGCGGCAGTCCCTCGGCCTGCTCCGGCGGCATCAGCCCCGGCTCCGCTTCCCGGCGCCGAGCAGCCGCGCCGGCAGGCGGATGACGGCGCCGACTAGATCCAGGACGGCCTGCAATGAGATCCCCACCAGGCGGAACGGGAGGCTAAGCAGCCAGAGCAGCGGGTACAGGAGCAGGGCGACCAGGGCCAGCGGCCAGGCCACGACGGCGAGGATCAGCCACAGCAGGAACGTCGCCACGCCCTCACCATAGGCGGCCACACCCGGGAGGGGCTCAGCCCGGCCCCGAGTCATCGGTGGTGGCGACGATGCTCAAGCGCACCACCGCCCCCACTTCGGGACCGTGCGGGGCCCCTCCGGCATAGTCGATCTCCACGGCGAATCCCCCCAGGGAAGCGGCGATGCCCGCGGCGCGCAGCGCCGCCACCCCGCCGGTCGCCCCCTCCGCCGCCGCCCGGATCAGCTCACGGATGTCACTGGACTCGCCCACGCTGGCTCCCTTCCTCCTGGTTGCGGGCGAATCGTGGCCGGGGCCTGTCTCGGCGGTATGCCAACGCCCCGGGCGGGGTCGCCGGAGCTTGCGCTCACCGCCCCCCCGGCCTGAGACGGATCAGGCGTACGCCGGGGCGTTGCCCGGGCGCCACTTGATGGAGCACCCCATGCTGGGGTACTGCTCCGCCGGCGCCGGCCGGCCGGCGAGTACCGCGTCGATGGCCCGGCGCAGGTCCTCCCCGGTCACCGGAACACCGCTGTCGGGGCGGCTGCCGTCGAGGCGGCCACGGTAGACCAGCCGGCGGTCGGGGCCGAAGAGGAAGAAGTCGGGAGTGCAGGCGGCGGTGTACGCCAGAGCGGTCTCCTGTGTCTCATCGAACAGGTACGGGAAGCGGTAGCCCTGGGCCTGCGCCTCCTCGGCGATCCGCTCGGGCGCGTCGCCGGGGTGGGATCCGGGATCATTGGCGCTGATCGCCACCATCCCCAGGTCGGCAGTCGAGTAGTCGGCCCGCAGTTGCACCAGGCCGGAGCGCACGTGCTTCACGTAGGGGCAGTGGTTGCAGATGAACATCACCAGCAGAGCAGGCTGGGAGAAGTCCGCCGACGACACCTCACTGCCGGTCAGCGGCTCGGCCAGGGCAAAGGAGGGCGCCGGGGTGCCCAGGGCCAGCATCGTCGAGTTGACTGCCATCTCGCTCCTCGTTCAAGGGGTGGAGCGGCATCGTACGGGCCCGGCGGGCCCTAGCGAACAGGAACAGGCGGTTAGTGTCGGGCCGTGAGCGCACGCCGCCTCGCCCTTCTCGCCGCCGCCGGACTGGCAGCAGGGGCTGCCGCCGCCTTCTTCCTTCTCCCGGCTGGAGCGAAGTCGGCCGCCGTCACTTCTACCACGGAGGCGTCGGCCACCGCGACCACCAGTGCCCCGGTGTGGGTCAACGACCACGAGACGCGGCTCGGCTCCACGGTGGTCGTCGCCACCGGCCTGCAGATGGAAGGCAGCCGGATCCTCTTCACCTACGACCTCTACCCCATCGCCCCCCTCGAAACCCTGGCGACCCTCGAAGAGCTCCCGGAGTTGTTCGCCGGCACAGTCCCGGCCTCGTTCACCCTCATCTACCCGGGGGGAACGACGACGGCGCGCCCCCTGGGCCCGGGGCAGCGGGCCGGCCGGTTCGAGGTCCCCGCCGGGGTCACCACCGCCGAGGTCGAAGCGATCACCATCGACTCCTACTGGGTACCAGTGCCCGGCGGGTACACGGTCGGACTATCGCCGTCGAGCGGAGCCTGGGTGGCAGCCGCCCCGGGAGTCCGGGCGCGCATCGTGCAAGTGGTCGAGCAAGCGGAGAACCGTCTCGTGATCGTGGAGTTGGAGGGGGAGGCCATCATCGCCAACGATCTCGCCATTGCCGGCGAGGGGCGAGACTGGCAATCCTCGTCCTACTCCCAGATTGGGGGACTGCGCTGGACCCTCGACTTCCGGGGGGAGGTCCTGCCCGATCCCGTCGTCCTCACGGTGCGAGGGGTGGGCTGGATCGAGGTGCCCGGAGGTGGCCCGGTGGACCTGGAGGGGGTGCCGCGATGAGCGACGACGCCCTGCGCGAGGTGCTGCGCTCCCCGCTGGATGATCCGCCCTCCCGCCTCCGCCGCGAGCGACGCTCCGTGGACGCGCCTCCCCGGCCGGCCGAGGCCGGCGAGGACGCCCTGCGCGAGGTGCTGCGCTCGCCTCTCGACGATCCCCCGCCCGATCGACGAAGGGCCTGGGCAGCCCTGGGCGCCCTGGTCGCCGCCGCGGGTTGCGGGTTCGGCGCCACGGTCGGGATCCGGGCCCTCGCCCCCGGCGAGACCGCCGACACCCCGGCGACGACGACCACCCTGCCCGCCACCGCGATGACCCTCCCCGGCCCCGCCGTCCTCGGAGAGGTCGAAGCCCAGGCTCTAGCCGCCTTCCGCCAGGGTGGACGGCTGTACCTGGTGGTGACGACGACGATCCTTCCCGGCGACGACGCCACCGAGGTCGGCGGCACGCCCAGCGCCCACTGGGTGCTGCGCCTCGGCGACGGTGCCCTGGTGGTGGCCACCGCCGAGTACCTTCAGCACGCGGCTCCGGGAGTCTTCACTCTCGAGTTCCCCGACACCGACATCTCCGGCGGGGTGGAGTTGCTGGCCTACCCGGCGGCCGACGTCTTGGAGCAGGCCTTCCACACCAGTCTCGACTCCGCCCAGTTCCCGTGGGCGGGTCTCACGGCCGGCACCTCCTATCGCCTCGGCGGCGAGACGATCGTCGTGGACCGGGTGCGTCTCGACGATGCCGGTGGCGAGATCATCTGGCACCTCGTCGGGGGCACCAATGCCCGAGCCGTGGTCGATGCCGGAGCCACCTATTCCGAGCTCGACGCCGGCCCACAGGCAATCGTGTCGGAACGCGACCTGCCGACGGGGTGGCTGGTGGCCGCCGCCGGCGCCGACCTGGCCACCCGATCCGGCGGTGTTCACCTGTTCCGCCTCGACGACGCGCTCAACCCCAGCCCCCGCAGCCGCTTCGCCGGGGACCCGGAACGCGCCGTGGCGGTGGAGCAACTCGACCTGGCGATCACCGTGCGGCTCTACGTCTACGCTGCCGAGCCGGTGGTGATCCCGGTGCACCTGCAGGTCGCGACGGAGGGGTGAGCCGGGCTCAGGTGTGGTCGGGGCAGGGTGGGGTGGCGCGCGAATCTGTCGCCAGAGGCCAGCTCACCCAGTGCGCGGTGCCCGCAGTGGCATCGCCGCCGTGGTACGCGACTCGACATGCAGAGCCGCCACTTCCCGAGGCACAGAACCATCGCAGAGCTCTTCGCCTTCCGGCTGGAGACCGGGTGATAGCCTCCCACTGGCGCCATGCCAGGCCACGAGCATGAACCCTGGAGCGGGTGGAAAGCGAGGGTCTACGCGCTCGTCCACCGCAGTTCAGCTCCCAGCCGCGCCGTTGCCCAGTGGGCTCATCTTCAACCTGGCATGCAGGTCGTCGACATCGGCTGCGGGCCCGGGGCAGCGGCAATCGCCGCTGCCCCCCTCGTGCGGCAAGGCGTTGTGGTCGGTGTCGATCCTTCTCCACAGCTCGTCCGGATCGCCAGCCGGCGCGCTCGCCGCTTCGAGAACGTTCACTTCCAAGTAGGCACGGCCGAGG
>JALOLI010000347.1 GCA_025456165.1 Acidimicrobiia bacterium
AGGAACCCGGACAGACGGGACTCCCCACTGGTGCGGATGACCAGGTCGGGGTCGGGCAGGTCGGCGGTGTAGAGGTGGGCGGCCAGGGCCGAGCCGTCGATGTGGGAGGCGATCTCCTCCGCCGACACCCCCCCGGCGGCCAGCTCGCCCACCAGGTCCCGCACGGCGTCGACGATCTCTTGCCGCCCGGCGTAGGCCACGGCGATGGTCAGGCGGCGTTCGCCTTCGGGGGCCCGCTCCTCCAGCCGCTTCGACGCCTCCTGGAGGGAGGGGGGCAGCAGGTCCACGCTCGCAGGTCCACGCTCCCGATCACCCGGATGCGCAAGCCGGCGGCGCCCGGCTCGTCGGGGAGGCGGTCGAACAGGCCGGCCAGCACCTCGAAGTACGGCTCCAATTCGGCGGCGGGGCGGGAGAGGTTCTCCTGGGAGAGCAGCCAGCAGGTCACCGCCGGCACCTCGAGATCGCGGCACCACCCGAGGAACTCCACCACCTTGTCCATGCCGGCCCGGTAGGAAGTGGCGTAGTCGGGCAGGCCGGTGGCGCGGGCAAAGCGGCGGTGCCCATCGTGGATGACCCCGACGTGCCGGGGCAGGCGGCCGGGATCGAGCGACCGCAGCAGGCGGTCCTCGTAGATGCGGTACAGCGGCCGGCGCAGTGCCTCGCCCAGGCTCATCCCATCCCCGGTTCGGGTGAGGGGGATGTTACGGGGGTACGCGAATAGGTCCGCCACAGGGCCCGATGCCGCTAGCCATAGGCCGGCGTCGGGCGAGGGGCGGCGGCCTATTGGCGCACCCCCTACGCCCGGGCGGGGCCCCGCCGCGGTAGGGCCTGTGCCCCGGCCTCAGGGGGTACACGCACAGGTTCGCCTCAGGGCCGGCCGTCCGGTCGCCGGCCGGCATCCGGAGCGAGGCGGCGGCCTGTTGGCGCACCCCCTCAGCCGGGGAGGGCTGCCTCGGCCAGGACCTCGGCGTAGAGAGCGGCCAGGCGCCGGGCCCAGGCCGTGCCCTCGAAGAGGGTCGCGAAGCGGGCCCGGGCGGCTTCACCCATCTCCCGGGCCCGCCCGGCGTCGCCGGCCAGGTCCCGGATGGCTCCGGCCAGCGCGGCCGGTTCCCCCGGGGGCACCAGGATCCCCGCGTCGTCCCCGACGATCTCGGGGATGCCCCCCACTCGCGTGGCCACGGCGGGGACCCCGGCCGCCAGGGCGTGGATCAGGGCGGTCGGCAGGGCGTCGGCGTGACTGGGGTGGACCACCAGATCGGCGGCGGCGAGCAGGCCGGCGACGTCCTCGCGGAACCCGGCGAAGACGACCCGCCCGGTCAGGCCCTCCCTTTCTACTCGGTCGCGCAGGCGGGCCTCTTCGGGGCCACTGCCCGCCAGGACGAACCGGATCGGCACATCTTCGATGAGGTGCGCCGCGTCGAGGAGGTCGTCGTGGCCCTTCCGCTCGCGGAAGATGGCCACGGTGGCGGCGAGCAGGCACCCGTCGGGCACCCCGAATTCGGCTCGCAACGCGGTGCGCCGCTCCGGCGGCACCGGGTCCGGCGCGGGGATGCCGTTGGGGATGGTCACCACCGCGGCCGGGTTTGCCGGGAAGGCGCCCAGGTACCAGAGCCGCAGGGCTTCGGACACGGCGATGGTCCGGGCCGAGCGGCGGCGGCGGGCCCAGGCTCCCAGGCCGCGCTTGAAGCGGCCGACCATCCCCACCTCGTCCTCGACCAAGTGGAGGGTGGAGATCATCCGGATGCCGAGGCGCGGGGCGGCGTACGCCGCCACCAGGTCGGCGTGCTTCAGGTGGGAGTGGAGCAGGTCCGGAGGGTCCGCCCGGAGCAGGCGCACCGCCCGGCCCGGGCCGCGCGGGTCCCACCGCGAGGGCAGGTCGAGGGAATCCACCCGGACGCCCAGGTCGCGCAGTATCTGCGGGTAGCGGTGGCCTCCGAGGGGCATCAGCGACAGCACCCGCATCTCGATGCCCGCCCCGGGAGCCACCCGCGCCAGATCGACCAGGACGTGCTCGGCTCCGCCCGGGCCCAGCTCGTGGATCAGGTGACAGACGCGCACCGGCTTCGCGATCGCCTCCGGAGGTCGCTGCCCGCAGCATCGGCACGACGGGCGAATCCCTGAAGGAGGCCCCCGTGCGTAGCCCCACGCGCGCCCTACGCTCGCCGCGCCATGCGCGTCCTCGTCACCGGAGCCACCGGGTACATCGGCGGGCGCCTCGTCCCCCTCCTCCTCGAGGCCGGCCACGAGGTCCGCTGCCTGAGCCGCGACCCCGGCCGCCTCGAGACGTGCTGGACCCGGCCTCGCTCACCATCCCGCTCGACGGGTGCGACGCCGCCTACTACCTGGTCCACGCCATGGCCGAAGGCGCCGGGTTCGACGAGCGGGACCGCTCCGGGGCGGCCAACTTCCGCGATGCCGCCGCCGCCGCCGGCTTGAAGCGCCTCGTCTACCTTGGGGGCCTGGCCCCGGAGGGGGCCACCTTCTCCAAGCACCTCGACAGCCGGCACGAGGTGGGGCACCTGCTGGCCGCCGGGCCCGTCCCCGTCACCGAG
>JALOLI010000074.1 GCA_025456165.1 Acidimicrobiia bacterium
GTGGCCGCCGCCCAGATCGTGCCTCCCGAACCGATCCCACCCTGGCCCTGCCCCGACTGCCGACCCCCGAGCCCCGACGTCGTCATCGAGGACTACCGGATGGAGGCGGTCATCGACGCCCAGGTGGCCACCACCACCGTCACCCAGGTGTTCGCCAACCGCGGCTTCGGCAACGGCGAGGCGGTGTTCCTCTTCCCTCTCCCCTCCGGAGCGACCCCTACCGGCCTGGCCCTCTGGATCGACGGCGAGCCCGTCCAGGGCGAGGTGCTGCCCGCCGACGAAGCCCGGGCCAAGTACGAGGAGATAGTCCGCTTCCTGCGCGACCCCGCCCTTCTCGAGTTCGCCGATCAGGGCCTGGTGCGCCTCTCCGTGTTCCCCATCCCGGAAGGCGGGGAGAGGACCGTGCGCCTGGAGTACACCGAGGTGCTGCCCGCCGACCAGGGACTGGTCCGCTACCACCACCCCCTCGGGCGGGAGACCCGCGGCCTGGCCGAGATCGAGAGCCTCACCGCCCGCATCGAGATCCGTTCCACCGAGGAGATCAAGGCGGTCTACTCCCCCACCCACGAGGTGTCGGTGGACCGGCCCGACGAGCGCACCGCGGTCGTCGGCTACGAGAGCACCACCGAGAACGCGGCAGGCGACTTCGCCCTCTACTACTCCACCGCCGAGGACCTCGTCGGCCTGAGCCTGCTGACCTTCCGCGAGCCCGGCGAGGACGGCTTCTTCCTGCTGCTCGCCTCCCCCGGCCTGGCCGCCGATCCCGCCGACGTGGTGGCCAAGGACGTCACCCTGGTCCTCGACCACTCCGGCAGCATGGAGGGCGAGAAGTTCGACCAGGCCATGGAGGCGGCGCGCTTCGTCCTCGACCACCTGAACGAGGGCGACCGGTTCAGCCTGATCGTGTTCTCCACCACTGTGGAGGCTTACGCCGAGCGCCCCCGCCCCTGGTCGGAGGCGGCCGAGGCCAAGCGCTGGCTCGACCGCTTCGCCGCCGAGGGCAGCACCGACATCGACCGGGCACTGCAGGCCGCCTTCACGGGAGCCGATGCCGAGCGGACCACCTACCTGCTCTTCCTCACCGACGGCCTGCCCACCGAGGGGATCATCGACACCGGTGAGATCCTCGAGCGCGCCGCCGCCGCCGCCCCGGAGACGGTGCGGCTGTTCGCCTTCGGGGTGGGCTGGGACGTGGATACCACCCTGCTCGACTCGCTGGCCGAGGAGAACCACGGCACCAGCACCTACGTGATCCCCGGCGAACCGGTGGATGAGGCGGTGACCGGCCTCTACGCCAAGGTGAGCACCCCGGTGCTGACCGGGCCGGAGATCGACCTGGGTGGCGCGGGCGCCTACGACCTGTATCCCGTGCCCCTCCCCGATCTGTTCTCCGGCGGGCAGCTGGTCCTGGCCGGCCGCTACCGGGAGCCCGGGACCTTCACGATCACGCTGACGGGTGAGGTGAACGGTGAGGAGCGGACCTTCGCCTTCGAGGAGCAGCGCTTCACCGAGTCCGGCGGCCCCAGCGCCCTCCCCCGGCTCTGGGCCACGCGCAAGGTCGGCCACCTGCTGCGCGAGGTGCGCCTGGAGGGCCCCAACGACGAGCTCATCGATCAGATCGTGCGCCTGTCGATCCGCTACGGCATCGTCACCCCGTACACCTCCTACCTGGTGACGGAGGACGCTCCCTTCGGCGAGGCGCGGCTGCGCGAGATCTCCGATCAGGCCGTCCAGTACGCCGCCACCACCACCACCGCCACCACCGGCCAGGCCGCGGTCGGCCAGGCGGACACCGAAGGCAACCTGGCGGCCGGCGACTTCGCCGCACCCCTCGGCAGCGAGTACCTCGAAGTCGTGGCCCTTTCAGACGCCAAGGTCCTGCGGATGAGCGACGACGTGTGGACCGACGTCCTCTTCGATCCGAACATGGCCACCACCAGGGTGCCCTTCCTGTCCGACGACTACTTCGCCCTGGCGGCGGCCCACCCCGACCTGGCCGCCGCCCTGGCACTGGGCGAGCGGGTCATCGTCGTCTGGCAGGGAGTCGCCTACGAGGTCGTCGGCGCCGAAGAGGCAGGCGACGACTTCGCCCTCCCCGCGACCACCACCACCGCAGCTACCGGGTCCTCCTTTGCCGCCCTCGGCGAGGACGGGGGTGGCGACGGCCTGCCCGCCGCCGCCGTTGCCGGGATAGCCGCTGCCGGCTTGGCCGGCCTGGCCGGCGCCGCGCTGCTGGTGCGCCGCCGCCGCCTGTCCGCCGGGGACTGACCCGGGCCCCCGCCGCCCCCCGCCCGGAGAGCCAGGCGGGGCCCGCTAGCGTGGCCGCGTCGGCGAGCGGAGCGAGCGGAGCATGAGCGAACGGATCGGCTTCATCGGCCTGGGCACCATGGGTGGGGGGATGGTGCGCAACCTCCTCGCCAAGGGCCACGCCGTGGCCGTATGGAACCGCTCCCCGGAGCGCGTGGCGGCGCTGGTCGCCGCCGGAGCCTCGGCCGCCACCGGCCCCGCCGACCTGGCGGCCGATTGCCCCATAGTCATGATCTGCGTCTCCGACACGCCCGATGTGGAGCAGGTGGTCCTCGGGCCGGGAGGGTTGCTCGACGGCCTCGCCCCAGGGTCGCTGGTCGTCGACCATTCCACGATCAGCCCGCGTGCCACCCGGGCGCTGGCCGACGCCGTAGCGGCGAAGGGAGCGCACTGGCTCGACGCCCCGGTGTCGGGGGGCAGCGAAGGGGCCGCCCGGGGAACGCTGAGCATCATGGTGGGGGGCGACCCGGCCGACCTGGAGCGGGCTCGTCCGTACCTGGAGGCCTACGGCACCGCAGTCACCCACGTCGGCCCCACAGGAGCCGGGCAGATGGCCAAGCTGGTCAATCAGATCCTGGTGGTGGTCACCCAGCAGGGGGTGGGCGAGGCGCTGCTCCTCGCCCAGGCCGGGGGGCTGGACCTGGGGCGCACCATCGACGCGGTCAAGGGCGGAGCGGCCGGGTCGTGGATGCTGGCCAACCGGGGGCCGCAGATGGCCCGGCGGGACTGGCGCCCCGGGTTCACCATCGACCTGCAGCAGAAGGACCTGCGCCTCGTCCTCGAAGCCGCCGACGAACTGGGGGTGCCGCTCCCCGGGACCGCCCTGGTGTTCCAGTTGTACCGGGCCCTCCAGCAGCAGGGCCTGGGGGCCGAAGGCAACCATGCCCTGGTGAAGGCCCTGGAGCAGATCGCCGGGATCACTCTGGGGGACGCCGGGGGGTGACCTCGCCCGCGCCCGCCGTGCTGCGAGATGCCCGGCCCGGCGACGCCTCCGCCATGGCCGGCCTCAACGTACGCGCCTGGCAGGCCGCCTTCGTGGGCCTGGTGCCGCCAGCCCTCTTGGCGGGACAGCGGGTCGAGCCCCGGGTCCGCTACTGGGAGGAGCACCTGCCCTCCACGCCTCCGGCCCGCACCTGGGTGGTCGAGCGCGGCGGCCGGGTGATCGGGCTCGCCCACCTCGGGCCGAGCCGCGATCCCGATGCCCCCGAAGCCGCCGAGATCTATGGGATGTACGTCGAGCCCGAGGCGGTGGGCACCGGCGCCGGGAAGGTGCTGATGGCGGCGGCCATGGAGTGGTTCCGCGCCGGCGCCTGGGCCGAGGCCATCCTTTGGACCCTGCCCGGCGATCACCGGGCGGCCCGCTTCTACCGCTCCTGGGGATGGGCCCCCGACGGGGCGGCCAAGACCGGCCGCACCCCTCTGGGAGACCTCGACGAGGTCCGCTACCGCATCGCCCTCTGAAGCCGCTTGCCCACCGCGCCGCCGCGGGCCAGCATGGGGTCCATGGGAGTAACCATCCCCTTCGTCAAGGACATGCGCTTCGCCTACGGCGAGGCGGAGCAGGTCTCCCCACTGGTGCGCCGGGTGGTGACGCGCAACCCGGGCCTGTTCACCTTCCACGGCACCAACACCTACCTGGTCGGCCGCGGCCGGGTCGTGGTGATCGACCCGGGCCCCTTGCTCAAGGAGCACCAGGCGGCACTGCGACGGGCGCTCGGCGGGGAGACGGTGAGCCACATCCTGGTCACCCACCGCCACCTGGACCACTGCGAGGGGGCGGCCGCCCTGGCCCAGGAGACGGGCGCAGTACTCGCCGCCGCCGGCCCCGGCGCCGCGACGCCCGCCCTCCCCGGCCACCACCAGGAGGAGGGGGTAGACCCGGCCTTCGCCCCCGGCCTGATCCTGCGCTCCGGGGATCGCGTGGAGGGCCCAGACTGGCGGCTCGAGGTGCGGGCCACCCCGGGCCACACCTCCGACCACCTCTGCTTCGCCCTCCCCCAGGACGGCATCCTCTTCACCGGGGATCACGTGATGGGCTGGTCCACCAGCGTGGTTATCCCCCCCGACGGTGACATGCGGGCCTACGTGGCCTCATTGCGCCTGCTTCAGGCCCGGGACGATCGGGCGTACCTGCCCGGGCACGGCCCGGCGATCCTCACCCCCCGCCCCTTCGTGACCGCCCTGGTGGCCCACCGGGCCGAGCGGGAGAGGGAGATCCTGCGAGCCATCGGCGCCGGGCGCCACCACATCCCCGGCATCGTGCAGGTGGTCTACGCCGATGTGGATCCCCGCCTTCACCCCGCCGCCGGCCTCTCCGTGCTGGCCCACCTGCGGGCCCTGGTCGCCGAGAAGCGGGTGACCTGCAGTGGGCCGCCCACCCTGGAGGCCGAGTTCGGGCCGGGTCGTTGATCCGACCGGCGCCGTCAGAGGGTGCAGTCCACCGCCACCGCCAGAGCGGCGCAGATCTGGCGCATGCGCTCGTCGCTGAGACGGCCGAGGCGCTCCACAAGTGAGGCCACGGGGACGTTCTGCACGGCATCGAGGCTCACGACCGACAACTGCGGGACGGGATCCTCACCAGGTTCGAGGAGCACCTCGGTAGGCAGGCCGCGTACCTTGGTGGTGCAAGGAGCGGCGATTGCCCGCCGGATCCCGGCGATGGCCGCGTCCCGAGAGAGCACGACCATGGGGCGCCGGCCGATCCCGGGAGGCTCCACCCACCACACCTCTCCTCGTAGAGGGAGGTCGTTCATACGCGGCCGGCCGCGTCGAGGAAGGACTGCAGATCACCCCAGGCGTCCGGTTCGCTCAGGGGGTGCTCGTCGTAGGAGGCGTAGGCCGCGTCGATCTCGGCGCGGCGGTGCTTCTGCAGCAGGGCGGCAAGGGCCTCATCGAGGAGGTGGGCGTCCTTCACCCCCGCCCGGGCGCGCCGCGCCTCCTCCAAGAGAACCTGGTCCACCGTAGTGCTCAGCCTCACACGCGCCATGGCATGATTATGCCACACTTATGCTCCGCACGGACGGGATCACCACGAGGATGCGCCCAGGCGCCGGCGAGGTCAATCCCCCGGCAGGTACGGGATGAGCGCCCGCCCTCAAGCATCCGGCTTGAGACTGGTGATCTCCACCTGGCTCACCCGGCGCCGATCCATCTGCACCACCCGGATGCGGTAGCTCCCCGCCTCGGCGACGTCGCCGCTCCGCGGGATCCGGCCGAGACGCTCCATCACCAGGCCCCCCACGGTTTCGTAGTCCCCCTCCGGCAGGTCGATCCCCACCTCCTCCAACTCGCCCGGGCGAACGCTGCCGGCGGCGATCACCTTTTGCCCGCCGGCGGTGCGCACGACCTGGATGGCGGCGCTCCTCCTCCCCCGCGGCCCGCCCACCAGTTGCTCCACGATGTCCCGGAGGGTGATGATGCCGGCCGTCCCACCGTGCTCGTCCACCACCAGCGCCAGGTGGTTGCGAGTCCGTCGCATGTTGTCCAGCACCGTCTGCAGGCGCGCCATCTCCGGCACTACGAGGAGCGAGCGAATCAGCCCCAGGTCCAGCGGGACATCACGCCCCTCGAAGTCGGCGCCGAGCAGGTCCTTGACGTGGACGAACCCCTGCACCTCGTCGAGGTCCCCGTGGTGGACGAGGAGGCGCGAGTGCCCGGTGCTCTCCATGATCCGTTCGATCTCGCCGACGGTGGTGCCGGCGGGGACCGCCTTCACGTCGGGACGGGGCACCATCACATCGGAGGCATCACGCTCGCGGAAGAGGATCGCTCCCGTGAGGAGGCGATGGGCGAAGTCCTCGATGACCCCTTCCCGGCGGCCGGCGGCGATGATCGTGGCCAGGTCCTCGGCGGAGTGAGCCGCATCGAGACGGGCCACCGGACGCACTCTCATCAGGCGCAACAGGGCGTTGGCCGTGCCGTTGAGCAGCCAGAGCACCGGCCGGAAGATCAGGATGAAGGCTCGGAAGGGAAGGGCCATGGCCAGCGCCGAGCGTTCCGGGGTGGCGATGACGATGTTCTTGGGGGCCATCTCACCGATGACCATGTGCAGGAACACCACGATGAAGAGCGCGACGGTGAGGGCGGCGCCGTGCAGCACCTGGTCGGGCAGGCGCAGGAAGCCGAAGGCCCTCTCCAGTATGCCGGCGATGGCCGGCTC
>JALOLI010000348.1 GCA_025456165.1 Acidimicrobiia bacterium
GACGCAGCGGCGGAGACTCTCACCTCCGACAGCGGCCGGGAGATCCTGTACGGCACCGCCGAGATCAACAGTGCTGAGTCGCTGTTCGCCGTCACCGAATCGGAGGGGGCGTATGCCAGCGTCTTCGCTCCCTCCCTGGCAGGGCCGCTCTCACCCGACACCGTTGCGATCATCCTCGGAGTCTTGGCCTCGATTACTCCCTGAACCCCTGCCCGGCCCAAGCCCGGTGCGCTGAACCCGCCGGCGGGTTCAGCCCAGTGAGTCTGGAATCGGACAAGGGCGAATCGCCAAAGCCACTCCGCGATCCCGAGGGCTTGCCTTCCGCACCGTGACCAGCGGTCGCGGTTGAGTCACCCGAGGCCGGCATCGAGCCACGCCGCCCTCGCTGGGTGAGAACGCCGAGGTCGACCCCCGACCGGCTGGCTCCTGTCGGAGCCGGCATCCCCCTACCGATGCCGGCGATACCGGCTGACCGCCAGGGGGGCGAATACGGCGATGATCGCCACGATCCAGATGATCGTGTAGAGCACCGAGTTCCGCATCGGCCATGCCGTCGGCGCCGGGGTCCCGGCCGGGATGTTGCCGAACAACTCGCGGGCGGCCTGGGTCACCGCCGACACCGGGTTCCAATCGGCGAAGGCCCGCAGCACGCCGGGCAGGCTCTCCGATGGCACAAACGTGTTGGCGATGGAGGCGTTGTTGATCACCTCGACGCTCGGCACCAGCAGCCCTACGTAGGCGAACACCCAGGAGAAGGCGTAGGCGAAGGCGAGCAGCAGGGCGAACCCGAACACGGCCTCGAAGGGACTGGTGTGGATGCGCCAGCCGACCAGCAGCCCGGTCAGGGCCATGATGCCCAGCGACAGCACGTTGTAGACCACGTCGCTCGCCGTACGCCCCACCAGCACCGCGGCCCGCGACATGGGGAGGGACCGGAAGCGGTTCATGATGCCCTTCTGCATGTCGTCGGCCAGGCCCGCGCCGGTGAAGGTGGCGCCGAACACCACGGTCTGGGCGAAGATCCCGCCGATCAGGAACTCGCGATACGAGCCGCCGGCGATGGCGATCGCGTTGCCGAAGACGTAGGCGAACAGCAGCACGAACATGATCGGCGAGATCAGGACGAAGACGAGCACCTCGGGCACTCGCTTGATCTTGATGACGTTGCGCTTGGCGATGACGTGGCTGTCGAGCAGCCCGCGGAGAAGGCCGTTCACGGCGTCACCTCCTCGGCCTCGGCGTCCTCGGACGGTTGGGCCGGGTGGCCGGTGAGAGCGAGGAACACGTCGTCGAGGGTGGGCCGGCGCATCCCGATGTCGTAGACGGCGACGCCGGCCGCTTCGATCGCCCCCAGCAACTGGCGGAAGACCGGAGCCCCACCGTTCAGAGGGGCGGAAAGGGTCCGGGACCGCTGCTTGACCTGATCCTCGCCGCCGCAGAAGCGGGCCAGGATCCCGCGAGCCGGGCCGATCGAGTCCAGCGAGGTGACCGTCAGTTCGATGCGCTCCCCCCCGACCCGCGCCTTCAATTCGTCGGCGGTGCCGTGGGCGATCGCCCGGCCGTGGTCGATGACCACGATGTCGTCGGCCAGCTGGTCGGCCTCCTCCAGGTACTGGGTTGTGAGGAGCAGTGTCGTCCCCTTGCCCACCAGGGCGCGGATCACGCCCCACATCTCGGTACGGCCGCGCGGGTCCAGGCCCGTCGTCGGCTCGTCGAGGAAGAGCACCGGGGGCTCGGCGACGATGGCCCCGGCGAGGTCGAGGCGGCGGCGCATGCCGCCCGAGTAGGTCTTGACCGGTCGGTCGGCGGCCTCGGCGAGGTCGAATCGATCGAGCAACTCCCGCGCCCGAATCCGGGCGGCATCCCGGCGCAGGTGATAGAGCCTCCCGATCATGTCGAGGTTCTCGAAGCCGGTCAGGTGCTCATCCACCGCGGCGAACTGCCCGGACAGGCCGATCTTCTTGCGCACCTTGGCGGGCGAGGCGATCACGTCGGCCCCGGCGACCCTCGCAGAACCCTCATCCGGCCGAAGCAGGGTGGCCAGGATCGACACTGCCGTCGTCTTGCCGGCGCCGTTGGGGCCCAGGAGGCCGAGTACCGTGCCCTCGGGGACGAGGAGGTCGAGACCGTCGAGTGCGGTCACCTGCTTGTAGCGCTTCACCAATCCGGTGGCTTCTACGGCGGCGGTCATCGTCCTTCTCATGATCGGGGAGTGAGGCGGGGAATGTAGCCCGCCGGGAGAGCAACCGGGGAGGCGCCGGGAAGCGGCAGCCCGTCCGGGGCTCCGGCCGGGCCGACTAGTGTCCCGGGGCGTACTTCGAGTCGAATCCGGGGGAAACATGCCCGATACAGCAAAGACGCGGCGCTGGCCGGTAGTAGTCGGCGCCGTCCTCATCCAGTTGTGCCTGGGGGCGATCTACGCCTGGTCGGTCTTCACCACCCCGCTGCGGGACGAGGGCTGGTCCAAGGCGCAGACCCAGATCGTGTTCTCGGTCGGCCTCGCCATGTTTGCCCTGGTCATGGTGTTCGCCGGCCGCAAGCTGGCCACCTGGGGACCGCAACGCCTGGCGATCATCGGCGGCCTTCTCCTCGGCGCCGGCTACGCCATCGGCGGCATCGGCGGGGG
>JALOLI010000075.1 GCA_025456165.1 Acidimicrobiia bacterium
GACGTGCCAGGGCGCCCAGGGGGTGCTGGTGCGGGAGAGGACCGCCTCGTAGGCCGCCATGTAGTCGCTCCACCGCTCCCGCTCGGCCAGGTCGCCGCGACTGAACTTCCAGCGCTTCGTGGGGTCGTCGCGTCGGGCGGCCAGGCGCTCGGCCTGCTCTTCCGGGGAGATGTGGAGGAAGAACTTGAGGATGGTCGTGCCCTCCTCGACCAGGAGGCGCTCCCACTCGTTGATCTGGGCGTAGCGGCGGCTCCAGACGGCCTCGGGGACGAGGCCGTGGACCCGCACCACCAGCACGTCCTCGTAGTGGCTGCGGTTGAAGATGACCATCTCCCCGGCGCCGGGGGTGTGGTGATGCACCCGCCACAGGTAGTCGTGCGCCAGTTCCTCCTCGGTGGGGCGGCCGAAGGAGGCGACCCGCACCCCCTGGGGGTTCACCCCTTCGAAGACGTGGCGGATGACGCCGTCCTTGCCGCCGGTGTCCATGGCCTGGAGCACCACGAGGACCTTGTGCTTGCCCTCGGCGTAGAGGAGTTCCTGAAGGGCCTCGAGGCGCTCGTTGAGGCCGGCGAGGCGGGCCTCGGCCTCCTTCTCCTTCAGGCCTCCGGTATCGCCCGGGTCGAAGGAGCCCAGGTCCACGGCGGTGTCGGGCGGGATGCGGTAGCGGTCCATGATGCCAGGGTAGGCCGGCGAAGCGGCGAGGGCCCTGGGGGAGGGGCCAGTGGCATCACCGCACCCCAGGGGACCACTCCCTTCCCCATGGCGATGGGGGAGGGTCAGGGAGGGGGCAGCACGCGCCTCGAGGTTCGGTCGATGGACTGCCCCCTCTGCCCTTCGGGGCTCCCTCTCCCGCGAAGCGGGGGAGGGCGGGGGGTGGGGGTGTCCGCAGTGCCCGTCGCCACGGGGGAGAAGAAGAGCGGAGACCCTCTCGCACGCTCGCCCAGGGCGCCCCGGCCACAGCCGCCCGCGGCCGCTCCCCGCACCCGGCCGGCTCAGGCTGGGCGATGGACCCCCCTCGCCCCGGATAACGGATCTCCCCAGGGGTGGCCCGGCGGCCCCGTTGGCGTGGTCACGACCACCCACCGGGCCCGGCCACCTCGTCGCGATACACTCGCCGTCGTGGCCAAGCCCGCCCGTATCGCCGCCTCGATCCTCAACGCCGACTTCGCCCGCCTGGGAGAGGAACTCGCCCGTATCGAGCCCCATCTCGACTACCTGCACCTCGATGTCATGGACGGCCACTTCGTGCCCAACCTGTCGTTCGGGGCCCCGGTGATCGCCGCCCTGCGACGCGCCTCGAAGCTCTTCTTCGACACTCACCTGATGGTGACCAACCCCATCTCGCTGTTCGAGGCGATGCAGAAGGCCGGATCGAACCTGGTGTCGGTGCACATCGAGGTCTACCCCGACCCGGCCAAGGCGGCGGCGGCGGCCCGCGCCCTGGGCATGCAGTTCGGCCTGGTGCTCAACCCGCCCACCCCCTTCGCCGCGGTCGAGCCTTTCGTGGAGCTGTGCGACCTGCTGCTGGTCATGTCGGTGAACCCCGGCTTCGGCGGCCAGGGGTTCATCCCCGAGGTCCTGGGCAAAGTGGAGGCGGCGCGGAAGTTCATTGACTCGCAGGGTCTCCCTGCCGATATCGAGATCGACGGCGGCATCACACCGGATACCGCACGGCTCGCTCGCCGGGCCGGAGCCGACGCCTTCGTGGCCGGCACCGCGGTGGTCCGTGCGCCCGATCCGGTGGCGGCCGTGAGAGACCTACGAGCAGCGGTCCAGGACTAGATGAGCGAACGCATCCTGGTTATCGATGACGACGCCGACGTCGTGCGCTTCGTCCGCATGAGCCTGGAGCGGGAAGGCTACGAAGTGGCCACCGCCCTGCAGGGCAATGCCGGGCTGCGCGCCGCCCTCGAGCAGCCCCCCGACTTGATCCTGCTCGACATCCTGATGCCGGACCTCGACGGCCTCGAGCTGCTCAGCCGGCTGCGGGTCAATCCCTCTACCTCGAGCGTGTCGGTGGTGCTGCTCACCGCCCGCACCGACTCCCGCGACCGGGTGCGGGGCCTGGAACTGGGAGCCGACGACTACATCACCAAGCCCTTCGACATCGAGGAGCTGGTAGCCCGGGTGGGAGCGGTGCTGCGCCGGTCCAAGGCGATGCGGGACCTCTCCCCGCTGACCGCGCTGCCGGGCAACTTCCGCATCGGCGAGGAACTGCAGCGCCGGGTGGGCAGCGGGCGCCCCATGGCTGTGGTCCACGCCGACCTGGACAACTTCAAGGCCTTCAACGACCACTACGGCTTCATGCGCGGCGACAACGTCATCAAGTTCAGCGCCAACACCCTGGTGCAGGCGGCGGTGGACACCGACGACCCCTCGTGCTTCGTGGGGCACGTGGGCGGCGACGACTTCATCGCAGTCATGCACCCCGACGTCGCCGAGACGTTCTGCAAGACCGTCATCGACCGCTTCGACGACGGCATCCTCGACTTCTACGACCCCCAGGACGCCCTGCGCGGCTTCGTGGAGGTCATCGACCGCCGCGGCGAGCGCCACGCCTTCCCCATCGTCTCGATCTCCCTGGGGGTGGCCAACAACCTGCGCCGCACCTTCAACAGCGAGTGGGAGGCGTCGGCCGTGGCCTCCGAGATGAAGGAGCACGCCAAGCACGAGGCGGGCTCCTGCTACAAGATCGACCGCCGCACCCGCTGACCTCTGGGGGATGCCCCCGGCGGCCGGTAGAATCCTCCTCGTTTCGCCCTTCTTCAGGGCTGGGTGCAATTCCCGACCGGCGGTACAGCCCGCGAACCCCCGCCAAGGGGGCCGACCCGGTGCGATCCCGGGGCCGACGGTGAGAGTCCGGATGGGAGAAGGAGGGCTCGCGCCGCTTAGCCGCGGCCGCGCGCCCCTGGACGCGGAGGCCGGCATGGACGAAGAGCGGCTCATGAGGGAGGCGATCTCCCTGGCCCTCCCCACCCGGCCTCATCCCAATCCTCGGGTCGGCGCGCTGGTGCTCGATGCCGCCGGAGAGGTGGTGGCACGAGCCGCCCACGCCGGTCCGGGAGAGCCCCACGCCGAGGCCCTGGCCCTGGCGGCCGCCGGAGAGCGGGCGCGGCGCGGCACCCTGGTGGTGACCCTGGAGCCGTGCGACCACGCCGGCCGCACCCCGCCGTGCACATCGGCGATCCTGGCCTCGGGCGTGTCGCGGGTGCTGGTCGGCGCCGAGGATCCCGACGAGCGCGTGGCGGGGCGCGGGCTGGCCAGGCTGCGGGCCGCCGGGCTCGAGGTCCGGTCCGGGATCGCCGCCGCCGGGGCCCAGGCCCTCGACCCGGGCTACTTCCATCACCGCCGCACCGGGCGGCCCCGGGTGACCCTGAAAGCGGCGCTGACCCTCGACGGGCAGGCCGCCGCGGCCGACGGCACTTCGCAATGGATCACCTCGGCCGAGGCGCGGGCCGACGCCCACCTCCTCCGGGCGACGGCCGATGCCGTCATGGTGGGCGCCGGGACGCTGGCGGCGGACGATCCCATCCTGACGGTCCGGCTGGCCGGCTACGCCGGACCGCAGCCGCGGCCGGTAGTCGTGGCGGGCCGGCGCCGGCTGCCCCCGCACGCCCGGCTCTGGGAGCGGCGGCCGCTGGTCCTGGCCCCGGGGCCGCTGGAGGTGCCGGGCGAGGTCCTGGTGGTGCCCGGGCCCGGTGGGGTGGACCCGGCGGCCGGGCTGGCCGCCTTGGGGGAGCGCGGCATCGTGGACCTGCTGGTCGAGGGCGGGCCTACGCTGGCGGGCTCCCTATGGCGGGCCGGACTGGTGGACCGCGGCGTCTTCTACCTGGGGGCCATGGTGGGCGGGGGCACGGGCTTGCCGGCGCTGGCCGGGGTCTTCGCCACCCTCGGCGCCGCCCGGGCCGTGGAGATCGTTTCGGCGGGGCCGGTAGGGCCGGACCTGCGCGTCGAATTCATCGTGAAGGAGCAGTGATGTTCACCGGGATCGTGGAGGCGATGGGCACCGTTGTGGCGGCGGCCGATGCCGGCGGGCGGCGGCGATTCACCATCGACGCCGGCGGCCTGGCCGCCGGCCTGCGGGTGGGCGACTCGATGGCGGTGAACGGGGTGTGTCTCACCGCGGTGGAGGTGGCGGGGGCGCAGGTGGCGGTGGAAGCGGTCGACGAGACCCTGGCGCGCTCCAACCTGGGCCGGCTGCAGCCGGGGTCGCCGGTGAACCTCGAGCGCCCGATGCGGGCCGACGCCCGCTTCGACGGGCACATCGTCCAGGGTCACGTAGACGGGGTGGGCACGGTGCGCTCCATCACCCATGAGGGGGCCTCGATCCGCCTCTGGATCGACGCCCCGGCCCCGCTGCGCCGCTACCTGGTGGAGAAGGGCTCGGTGGCGGTGGACGGAGTGAGCCTCACGGTGTCGGCGGTGGACGACGCGGGCTTCGAGGTGGTCCTCATCCCGCACACCCTGGGGGTGACCCTGTTCGGGACCCGGGGCCCCGGGGACGCGGTGAACCTCGAGGCCGATGTGATCGCCAAGTACGTCGAGCGCCTGCTGGAGGGGGGGAGATGAGCTTCAAGCCGATCGAGGAGGGGATCGCCGCCTTCGCCCGGGGGGAGTTCGTGGTGGTGGTGGACGACGCCGACCGGGAGAACGAGGGCGACCTGATCGTCGCCGCCGAGAAGGTGACCCCCGAGCAGATTGCCTTCATGGTCCGCCACACCAGCGGGGTCATCTGCCTGCCGGTGGTGGGGGAGCGCCTCGACGAGCTGCGCCTGCCGCTGATGGTCTCCGAGAACACCGACGCCCGCCGGACGGCGTTCACCGTGTCGGTGGACTACATCTCCGGCACCACCACCGGGATCTCGGCCGCCGACCGGGCGGCCACCATCAGGGCGGTGGTGGACCCGCGTACCCGGCCGAGCGACCTGGCCCGGCCGGGGCACATCTTCCCGCTGCGCTACCGGGAGGGAGGGGTGCTGACCCGGGCCGGCCACACCGAGGCCGCCGTGGACCTGGCCCGCCTGGCCGGCCTGTACCCCGCCGGGGTGCTGTGCGAACTGGTCAACGACGACGGGACCATGGCCCGGCTCCCGCAACTCGAGGCCTTCGCCGCCACCCACGGGTTGGCGGTCATCAGCATCGCCGACCTCATCGCCCACCGGCGTCACCGGGAGAAGCTGGTGCGGCGGGTGGCCGAGGCTTCGCTGCCCACGGAGTTCGGGCCGTTCCGGGCGGTCGGGTTCGAGTCGCTGCTCGACGGCACCCACCACGTGGCCCTGGTGCGCGGTGAGGTGGACGGGGCTACGGACGTCCTGGTCCGCGTTCATTCGGAGTGCCTGACGGGGGATGTCTTCGGCAGCCGGCGCTGCGACTGCGGGCACCAGCTGCACAATGCCCTCCGGCGAGTGGCCGAGGAGGAGCGCGGCGTGGTGCTGTACCTGCGGGGCCACGAGGGGCGGGGCATCGGCTTGCTGCACAAGCTGGCGGCGTATGCCCTCCAGGAGAACGGACGCGACACGGTGGAGGCCAACGAGGACCTCGGCCTGCCGGTGGACGCGCGCGACTACGGCATCGGGGCGCAGATCCTGGTGGACCTGGGCGTCACCAGCATGCGCCTCCTCACCAACAACCCGGCGAAGCGGGCCGGGCTGGAGGGCTACGGCCTCAGCATCACCGCCCGGGTGCCGCTGCAGACGCAGCCCACGGCGGAGAACCGCGAGTATCTGGCCACCAAGGTGGCCAAGATGGGGCACCTGATCGACCTGGGAGGCGAAGACGATGCCTGAGATCGAGGGAGCCTTCGACGCAACCGGCCTGAAGGTGGGGGTGGCGGCGGCCTCGTTCAACGCCTTCGTCACCGAGGGGCTCCTCCGGGGCGCGCTGGAGGCCCTGGGGAAGGCGGGGGCGCCCGACCCCATCGTGCTGCGGGTGGCGGGTTCGTTCGAGCTGCCGGTGGCCGCCCGGGCGCTGGCGGGGGCGGGATGCGACTGTGTCGTGGCCCTGGGGGCGGTGATCAAGGGCGAGACCGACCACTACGAGCACGTAGCCGCCCAGGCCATCGCCGGGCTGCAGCAGGTGGCGGTGCAGACCGGGGTGCCGGTGGGCCTGGGGGTGCTGACGGCTCGCAAAGCCGAGCAGGCCCGGGCCCGCAGCCTGCCCGGCCCCGCCAACAAGGGGGCGGAGGCGGCGGAGGCGGCGGTGCGGGCGGCCCAGTCCCTGCGGAGGCTGCGGGGCGAGCGGGGGTCGTGACCGGGCCCGTCCCCTTGCTCCGGGAGGCGCTGAAGGGCAAGGCGCCCTCCCTGGCCACCGAGCGCGCCCTGTGGGACGGCGGCGCCGAATTGGTGGTCGGCCTGGACGAGGTGGGACGCGGTGCTTGGGCCGGGCCGCTGAGCGTGGGGGCGGCGGTGCTGCCCGCCGGACGGCGGGTGTACAAGGTGC
>JALOLI010000349.1 GCA_025456165.1 Acidimicrobiia bacterium
CGCCCAGGTCCTGAAGGAACTGGCCCGCTGTGAACTGGAGGCTGGCCTTCCGGATCAGGCGCTCTCCCATACTGAGGCTGCCCTGCGCATGTGTTCCGATGTCGGGATGGGCGACCTGGCCGTATCCGTAAGGGCCCTGCGGAGCCGGCTCTTCCTCGCGATCGGGCAACCCGCTGAGGCTCTAGCCATGGCCGCCGAGGCGCTTGCCGATCTGCGCCCCAACATGGAACAGGCACATCTGGTTGCGTTCTCCTATGCCCTTGCTTTGTCGGCCCATGGTCAGCGCGTGGAGGCAGACCGCTACTTCGAGCTGGCACATGACCAACTGCTGAGGGCTCTCGGGGATCTGCCGCCATCCGACCGTGACGCCGCGCTTGCCGCCGTTCCGGCTCACCGTGAGGTTGTCGACGCTTGGACGCGTCGCCGTCCTCGGTGCGCCGAGCAACGCCTCGCTCGCCACGGCGCACCCACCGGGCGGCCGCTGGCCCCCCACGAATGGGTCACTATCACCTGGACCCTCCACACCCCCGCAGACGACGATATCGCCGACCCCGTGGCTCGTCGCCGGGAGCGCCTGCAGCGCCTCCTCGTAGAGGCAGGGGACCAGGGAGGCGCCCCCACCGTCGACGACCTCGCCGGGGCCCTGGAGGCCAGCGTGGCCACCATCCGCCGCGACCTGGCCGCCCTCCGCCAGTCGGGCCGGCCGGCACCGACGCGCGGCACCCGGCAGCGCCGGGCCGGGTGAGCGCAAGGTTCCCCTCCTGGCTGAGACACCTGGGAGATAAGCCCGGCGCACCGTCGCTGCCGACAGGCAACGGCATGCCGAGGAGGACGTGTGCTGAGGCGAATCACCTGCGCCGCCCTGGGCTTGGCCGCCTTCGTGGCGGCGGCCGAGCCGATTCTCAACATCATGCGCCCAGGGCACTGAGGAGTCAGAAGGACTCGCCGGCGACCAGAGGCGACGGCGAGGCGACGGCTCGACAGCGGCGCGACGGGCCGCCGTCGAGTCACCAGGTGCCCTGCACGGGCAGGGCCCCACTCCGCCGACCGGGCCCCGTTTCCAACAGAGCGGGGCCCGGTCCTTTCTCATTCGCTTCCGATGGGCTCCGCCCTGCGGCCCGGAGCGGCGGGCCGCAGGGGGCTACCATTCCCCGCGCCTACCCGGGAGGGACATGGCGGTCGTGATCCAGCCCACCCCCAATCCCAACGCCCTCAAGTTCGAGGTCGGCGGCCACTTCCCGGCCCCCACCAGTTACGTTGCCGGCCGGCCCGCCGACCACCCGGCCGCGGCCGCCCTGCTGGCCATCCCGGGGGTTACGAGTGTCTTCATGTCGGCCGACTTCGTGACGGTCTCCAAGGCCCCTGCCGCCTTCTGGGACGAGATCACCCCGGCGGCGCGCCACATCCTGGAGGAGCACTTCCCGAGAGCGTGACCCGGCCCGCGCGTCGTGGCGGCCCCGGTAAGCCCCGGCGAGCCCCATGCCCGCCATGCCGATCTGCGGTCCTGTGGGGCGGCGCGGCCAGAGTCGGGTGTGTACCCTCATCAGATCACACCTAGGGGGTGGGTGATGCGCCCGACTGCACGGGCCCTGATCGTCACCGGCTTGGCGCTGCTCGGTCTCCTTGGCTTCGCGGGCGCACCTGCAGACGATGAGCCGCGCCTGCCCCCCATCGTCATCCTCGACACTCAGATCAGCGGCCCCCACGCCATCGACGACGACCTCCACCCCGCCGTCGCCTGGAGCAGGGTCACAGGCGAGGGTCTGGTGGTCTGGACCGATGGCCGCAATCACGCGAGCCGCGGAACCGACATCTACGGCCGACGAGTGGGTGCCAATGGCAAGCCCATCGGCGACGACTTCCGCATCAGCGGCCTCAAGGCCACAGCCGACGAGCGTCGGCCCGCGGTGGCCTGGAATCAGACATCACAGCAATACCTCGTCGTGTGGGAAGACGGGCGCAACGAAACCGCCCGTGGAGTGGACATCTACGGGCGCTACATGGAAACGGCCGGCAAACCCGCGGGACGCGACTTCCGCATCAGTGGGCCTAGCGCTGTCTCTGAAGAAATCGCGCCCGCGGTGGCCTGGAACGAAGCCGACAACGAGTTCCTGGTCGTGTGGGAGGACTGGCGCAACTCTGCAACCAGAAGCACGGACATCTAGGGGCACCGTCTGGGGGCGGACGGCCGCCCCACGGCGAGCGATTTCCGTATCAGCGGTTCTCTGGCCATCGGACTGGAAGCCAACGCGAGCGTCGCCTGGAGCACGGCTGACCAGTATCTGGTGGCCTGGACCGATGGCCGCAACTACACCGCCCGGAGGCACGACGTCTACGTACGGCGGGTGAGCGCGACCGGCCACCCAATGGGTCACGATGTCGGGATCACCGGCCCCGGAGGCACCGGATTCGAACGGCTGGCGGCAGTGGTCTGGAACCAGGCCACCGGCAAGTATCTGGTGGTGTGGGAAGACGAGCGCAATCTGACCGTCTCCGGCACCAGCATCTTCGGGCGTCGCGTGGGGACAGACGGCCGGTCGTTCGGCCGTCACCTCAACATCAGCGGTTTCACGGGGATGGCCAGCGCCCGCCAGCCCGCGGTCGCCTGCAACCGGACCACAGGCCAGTGTCTCGTCGCGTGGGAGGACGAGCGCAATACGGCGACCTCCGGATCGGATATCTACGCCCGGCGATTGAATCCTGACTTCGGCCTCGAGGACTTCGACACCCGAGTCAGTGGAGCCGGGGCGACGGGGACGGAGATGTCGGCGGCAGTGGCCTGGAGCCAGAGCGCCAACCGGTATCTGGTCGTTTGGTCCGATGGGCGCAACTGGGCGAGCCGCGACTGGGACATCTACGGGAGGACTCTCGCCGGCTGAAGGCGAGCGCGAGGAGGGGGCGTCTCATGCATGGGTTTCTCCGCCCGACCGCCGCAATCGTGTTCGGGGCTCTCCTGCTGGTGACGCCGACCGCGCCCGGGGGGGAGAACCCGTCACGACTCCCGCCTGTAGGAATCGCCGACAGGCAGATCGGCGGCGGCTCTGCCGACCAGACCGATCCGGCGATCGCCTGGAACGCCACCGACAACGAGTACCTAGTGGTCTGGACTGACGCGCGAAACGTCGGCACCCGCGGGCATGACATCTACGGCCGGCGAGTGGACTCGGCGGGCTCGAACTCCCCTGAGATCGCCTTGGGGCTGCTGATGCGGTGGTCGCCACCTAACGGCGTGCCGTCGGCCTGTAGCACCCGCCCGAAGAGCTCTGCTCCCTTGGCGAGCAGGTCGCGCCCGTCACGCCAGACCACGAGATACCGATCGGCGGTCTGGTTCCACGCCACCGTCGGCTCGTACTCGTCCGTCAGGGCCTGGGGGCCGCTGAT
>JALOLI010000350.1 GCA_025456165.1 Acidimicrobiia bacterium
GGCCAGGGCGGGCAGGCCCACGCCGGCGGGGATGCGGTTGACGCACAGCATCCGGGGCCGGTCGGCCGACAGGGTGTGGAGGCTCTCGTCGGACATGCGCGGGGAGCAGAGGATGACCCCGTCGGCGTGGGCGTACAGCGAGGCGGCGAGATCGGGCTCGTCGGCGGCCCGCTCGTCCGATTCCAGGATCAGCATGCGATAGCCGTCCTGCTCGGCGCCGGCGCCGATCGCCTTGATGACCTCGTGGAAGTAGGGGTTGGCCAGCTGGGGCACCAGCACTCCCACCATGCCGGTCTCCCCGGTGGCCAGGCCCCGGGCGACCGGGCTGGGACGGTAGCCCAGGCCCCGGGCGACGACCTGGACTCGTCCGGCCAGGTCGGCGGAGACCGACTGCTTGCCCTGCATCACCCGGGAGACGGTGGCGATCGACACCCCCGCTTCCCGAGCCACGTCTGAGATGGTGACCTTGCGATGCGCCACGAGCCCTCCCTACGGCCGGGCCGGGAGCCCCCTGCGGAGGGCCTCGGCCGCCGCCATGCAGGCGTTGAATCGGTTGATGGTGCTGTCGAGCAGCTGGTCGTGGTCCTCCGCCCCGAGCTTCGAGGAGAGGATCTCGACCTCTACAAAGCCGGCGTACCCGGTGTCGTCGACGGCCGTGCAGATGCCGGGAAGATCGATGGAGCCGTCGCCCAGCATCCCCCGGCTGGTCAGGCCGCCCTCGATGGGCAGGACCCAGTCGGAGATCTGGTTGGAGACGATGTGGCCCGCCGCCCGGGCGATCTCGGCGTCGAGACGGGGATCCCAGAACAGGTGGTAGGCGTCGAAGGTGACCCCGCAGTTCGGGTCGCCGAAGTAGTCGACCAGGTCGTTGGCCTCCTGCAGGGTGACGATGACCGAGCGGTCCTCTATGAGCATGGGATGGAACGGCTCGATCCCGAGCACCACTCCGGCTTCCTTCGCCCGGGGCAGGATGGCTTCTATCCCGTCGCGCACCATGCCGCGAGCGTCGCGCAGCGAGTGCCCTTCACGCGACCCGCATACCAGGACGAGGGCGTCGGCGCCCAGGGTGGCCGCTTCCTCTATGGCGAGGTAGTTGTCGTCGATCCTGGCCTGCCGCTCCTGGGCGGAGGGCGCCGGGAACATGCCGCCGCGACACACCGTGCTCACCCGCAGACCGGCGTCGCGGACGAGACGGGCGGTCTCGGCGAGGCCGGTCTCTTCGATCTTGTGCCGCCACAGCGCCACCGCGGGGACGCCGCGGCGCTCGCAGGCCGCCACCAGTTCGGGCACCGACCACTTCGGGGTGGTGATCTGGTTGAGGCTGAACCTGGGATGGACCGGCTCCATACGCATCCCTCGGAGGTCTCGTTACCCCGTCAAGCCGGGGCTTCCAGAAAGCGGTTTCATGCTAACAGCGGCAAGCCCGGCCCCCTCCCGACGGCGGCAGCTCTACGGCAGCTCCCGGCCGCCGGGGACCTCAGGCAACCGCTTACCCGGAGAGACGCCCGGCCCGCCGGTGCCACCCCCGGCTCTCGCGGGGAGCATCGCGGCCGGTGGTACGCTGCCGCTCCCGTCCGAGAGCCGACGTGACCGCCTACGACCACCGCGAGATCGAGGCCAAGTGGCAGGCCCGTTGGGCCGCGGAAGGCACCTTCCGAGCCCCCAACCCCGGCGAGCCGGGCTTCGACCCGCAGCAGCCCAAGCTCTACGTGCTCGACATGTTCCCCTACCCGTCGGGTGAGGGCCTCCACGTGGGCCATCCCCTCGGCTACATCGCCACCGACATCTACTCGCGCTACCAGCGCATGCAGGGGCGGCGGGTGCTCCACCCCATGGGCTTCGACGCCTTCGGCCTCCCCGCCGAGCAGTACGCCGTGGAGACCGGGGTCCACCCCCGGATCACCACCGAGCGCAATGTGGCCAACTTCACCCGCCAGTTGCGGGCCTTCGGCCTCTCCTACGACTGGGACCGCTCCTTCGCCACCACCGACCCGGCCTACTACCGCTGGACCCAGTGGATCTTCCTGCGCCTCTTCCACCCGAGCAGGGCAAAGCCCGGCCGATCTCGGATCTCGAGGCGGCGCTTGCCGCCGGGGAGCGCTCGGCCGACGGGCGGGCCTGGGGCGGCCTATCCCCGGCCGAGCGGCGCGCCTATCTGGACGGGCGGCGCCTGGCCTACATCGATGAGGTGCCGGTCAACTGGTGCCCCGGCCTGGGCACCGTCCTGGCCAACGAGGAGGTCACCCGCGAGGGCCGGTCCGACCGGGGGGACTTCCCGGTCTACCGCCGCCCGTTGCGCCAGTGGATGCTGCGCATCACCGCCTACGCCGAACGGCTGCTGGACGACCTCGACCTGGTCGACTGGCCGGAGTCGATCAAAGCCATGCAACGGAACTGGATCGGGCGCAGCGAGGGGGCCCGGGTGTTGTTCCCCGTCGAGGGGATTGCCGAGGCAATCGAGGTCTTCACCACCCGCCCCGACACCCTGTTCGGGGCGACCTACATGGTGCTCGCCCCGGAGCACTCCCTGGTCGAGTCCCTCGTCCCCGACGCCTGGCCGCCGGGGACCCCGGCCGGCTGGACCCTGGGCGCCGCCACCCCCCGGCAGGCGGTGGCCGAGTACCAGCGCCGGGCCTCGGGCCGCTCCGAGTTGGAACGGCAGGCCGAGACGCGGGAGAAGACCGGCGTGTTCCTGGGCCGCCACGCGGTGAACCCGGTGAACGGCGCCCGGATCCCGGTGTTCCTCGCCGACTACGTGCTCATGGGCTACGGCACCGGGGCGATCATGGCCGTCCCCGGCGAGGACGAGCGGGACTGGGAGTTCGCCGAAGCCTACGGACTGCCCATCATCCGCACCGTTCAGCCTCCCGACGGCTGGGAGGGCCCGTTCGTCGAGGACGGCCCGGCCATCAACAGCGGGTTCCTCGACGGGATGAGGGTGGCCGAGGCCAAGCCGGCCATGATCGCCTGGCTCGAGGAGCGGGGCTACGGTTCCGGCACCATCTCCTACAAGCTGCGCGACTGGCTGTTCAGCCGCCAGCGCTACTGGGGCGAGCCCATCCCCATCCTCCACGGCCCGGACGGGGACTTGCTCCCACTGGGCGACGACGAGTTGCCGCTGCTGCTGCCCGAGGTGGACGACTACCGGCCCCGCACCGATCTGCCCGAGGACGCCGAGCCCGAGCCGGCGCTGGGGCGGGCCTCCGAGGAGTGGAAGGAGGTGCGGCGCAACGGCGTCGCCTACCGGCGCGAGTTGAACACCATGCCGCAGTGGGCCGGTTCCTGCTGGTACTACCTGCGGTTCTGCGATCCGCGCAACGAGGCCGCCCCGGTCGGGCCCGAGGCCGAGCGGTACTGGATGGGGGAGCGCGGCGTGGACCTGTACGTGGGCGGGGTGGAGCACGCCGTGCTCCACCTGCTGTACGCCCGCTTCTGGCACAAGGTGCTGTTCGATCTGGGCCACGTCGGCACCCCGGAGCCCTTCGGCCGCCTGTTCAACCAGGGGTACATCCTGGCCGACGCCTTCCAGGACGAGCGCGGCGTCCACGTGCCCGCCGCCGAGGTGAAGGAAAGCGCCGGGCAGTTCACCTACCAG
>JALOLI010000076.1 GCA_025456165.1 Acidimicrobiia bacterium
TCAGGTCGTCGTCCAGCGGCAGCCAGTACACGGTGGGATCGGAGTTGTCCCACTCGTAGTCCGTGTCGGCAGGGCCGACCCAGACCCACACCACGGGGTCGTACTCCAGGAACCGGCCGATGGTGTCGACGCTGTGGATGAAGGCGTACCCGCCGGAATCGCAGGAGCAAGGTGCGCCCGTCGACGCGCTGCACGGCACCCCGGTCACGAACCAGGAAGCCACCCAGCCCACGCCTGAGCCCCACTCGATCTGGGTCCACATCTCATCCGGCTCTCCGACCGATGCCCACCCCGTGCCCGCCACTCCGGTGGCGTCGTGGGCCAGTGATCCGATCACATCGAACCCGGTGCCCGGCCCGGAGCGGACGTTGAGCCGGTCGGTGCAGGCCGTGTCGACCACACAGAACGGGCCCGGCGAAGCCGGGCCACACTGGCCGGGAGTGAGGAACCAGGAGGCCACCCAGCCGCTGCCGCCGTCGTAATCGATCGCGGCCCATACCCGGTCCGAGTCGTCTTCGGCGCCCACGCCCGTGGTCCACACCCCAGTTGCGTTGAAGGCGAGCGTCCCGATGACCGGGTAGTCGCCGGACGGACCGCTCCTCACGTTCAGGGCGTCGCCCGGCAGGTGGTCGACCACGCAGCGAGAGGTTGCCGGCACGGCGATGGTGTCCCAGGGGTACGTGGTGGCCGTGGTCGTCGGGAGCAAGGTGGTCGTGGTGGAGGTGGTGGCGGTGGTCGAAGGCTCACCCGTGGTGCTGGTCGTGGTCGGCTGGGAGGTAGTGGGGGCCGCGGTAGTGTCGATCCCGTCGTCGTCCCCGCAGGCGCTCAGGCTCCCAACGCAGAAGACGGCGCAGATCAGGGCGGCGCGAAGGCACGGCATGGTCCCCTCCTTGTCCCTTCCGCCGAGGATACGCCGCCGAGGGGGAACCGTGCCTCACGATTCCGGCGCCCGGGCCGAAGAACCGGCCCTTCCGCCGTGCTTGCCCGGCATCGGTACCGCCCTCGGCAGCAAAGGGAGCATCCCCCGCCGGCCCTTCGGGTCATCTCCCCCGCCGCCCCGGAGGAGAGTAGGTCGGCGCTGCCGAACGGCTTTCCTACCTCGGCCAGATCGGGGGCCAGGAGAACCGGCACGGTTGACGCCGGCAGGGCCGGAGCGCCAAGGCCGCGCCTGGTCGAGGAGGCGGCTACTTCCACCCCGTCCGCGGCAGGGAGCCCAGGGCCTGCTACCGGGGCAGCGGGGCAAGTCCTCCGCCCGCCTGACCCTGCGCGTGGGCGAGTCCCCGGCCTGTGGCAGTATCCGGCCATGAACGCACCTCTCCGCTGGCTGGCCTTGGGCGCCGCCCTCGTCCTACCGGCCGGGCTCGGCCAGGTGCCGTCCGCCTCTGCCCGGGCGGCAGAAGGCGGTTGGGTCCCGGAGAGGACAGAGTCGGTCTCGGCGTTCGTGCAGCCATCCGACGACTACCACGCCTACCACCGCAGCCAGATGGCCGACGAGGGCTACTGGCTGATGACGGCGGTGGAGCCCTGGGTGCCGGGGTCCGACGACACCCACACCTATGTGGCCAGCGATGGCGTGGCCAGCCAGACCATCGTCGCCCCGGGTGTCGGCGACCGCTTCGTGTCGACGGTCACCTGGAGCCGCCCTCACGACATCTACCGGGCCGGGGAGATGGTGCAGTTGACGCTGAACGTGAAGATCGTCGAGTACGTGTGGAACGGCACGAACGACGGCTACCTCCATCAAGGACTGAACAGCGTGGGCGAACAGGTGGCGGTCAGGATCGATGCGGCCGGCCTGCAGTACGGCGCCACCGCCGGGGCTATCAGACTGACCGACGCCAACGGCGACTACATCTTCAAGGTGCTGGGCGAGAACGGCGCCATGGTGGTGCCGGAGATCGGCGCGGCCGTGTCGGCCGCCTTCCCGGCCGGCTACGAGAGCGGCGATCTCAAGGCCATCAGACTGGAGACCCATGCCGGTACTGTCAGCTACACCTACACCTGGGTGATCGGCGAGGCCCCGGCCGACACCACCACCGCGCCGGCCGGCGGAGCCATGATCACCGTCACCGTCGTGCGACACAGCGCCGTGCCGCCCATGGTCTCGCACGATGACGGCGTCACCTGGAGTGTGCTCCGAACCGGCGACCGGTTGTTGGAGAGGGACAAGATCGAAACCGGGCGAGACACCCGGGTGATCCTGACCTATCCCGACGGGTCGGTCTTCAGGCTGAAATCCAACAGCCGGCTCGAGATCCTTGGGGATGGCCTGGCGTTGCAGGTGGGCGACCTCTGGCTCAATCTCTACAAGGAAGACCGGGTGTTCAAAGTCCTCACCCCCACCACGGTCACGGCCTGCCTGGGCACCACCTTCTCCGTCGCCGTGGCAGAGGACGGGTCCACCGCCGTGCGGCTCTCCGAGGGGAGCGTGGAGGTCGCGGCGGGAGGGGCGGCGATCACGTTGACCCCCGGGCAGATGGTCCAGGCGGAGGCCGCCGGCGTCTCGGGTGAGGTGGCCGTTTTCGACGTCGCCGAGCACGAGGCGGCGTGGGCGGCGGAGTTCGCCGACGAGGCCCCGGAATCCGACGGGATGCCCGCCTGGTCGATCGTCGTCATCGTGCTGGGCTGCCTGGCAGGCCTGGGCGTGGTGTGGACGCTGGTCCGGCGCAAGAAGACGGCCCCCGCCTCCCCAAGCCAGTGGCTGCTCCCAGGTGAGCCACCTCCTCCCCCGGCGCCATAGGCGTCGACGATCTGTGTTCGCCATCTGGAATGCCCTCGGCGACCCGACCTCCTCGTGTCACGACAGGGCGCGTCGATCCTGACGCAGCGTGAACCGATCGAGAACAAGGACAGGCAGCCGGACGAGTCGGCCGCTGCCCGATCCTCTGCCCCTTCGCCTGAGCCGTTGCCGCCCGGCGGGCCCGTGCCAGAGGACCCGCCACCGCCGGCGGTCTTCTCGTGGGCGCTGTAGGACTCGAACCTACGACCTCTTCCTTGTAAGGGAAGCGCTCTCGCCACCTGAGCTAAGCGCCCGTGCCCACGGATGAGGGTACCAAACCGCCGGACCGCAGGCCCCCGGCTCAGGCGGAGAGGGGATCGCGAATGGGGTGGATGCCGTCGTTGGTGAGGGCCGCCGGATCGGCCCCGTCTTCCAGCGGCAGCCAGATCACGAAGCTGGACCCGTCCGGCACGGCTGAGGCCAGAGTCACCGTGCCCCCGTTCGCCTCGGCCACCTGGCGCACGATCGACAGTCCCAGCCCTGCCCGTTTCTCGCGGTGCATGTGGGTTTGGTCCCGCCCCCACGCCCGCTGGAACACCAGGGTGTGCTCTGCCTCCGGGATGCCCGGCCCCTGGTCCCGCACCCCCACCCAGGCCCACCCGTCCGCCGATCCGGCCCCGCAGGAGACCGTGCTCCCCGTCGGCGCCAGGCGCACGGCGTTGTTGGCCAGGTTCCCCACGGCGGAGCGCAGGGCGCTCCTGTCGGCCCGCACCGTCGGACCGGTGCCCCCGACGTGCTGCAGGTGCACGCCCCGGGCCTCGGCAGGCACCCGGAACTCCTCGATGACCTCGCGGGCCAGCGCCCCCAGGCGGACCGCCCGGGTGACGCTGTCGGGCAGTTCCCGGCGGGCGAAGCGGGTCAGGTCGGCGACGCTGCGGGTGAGGCGGTCCACCGAGCGGCGCACCACTTTCACGGTCTCCCGCAGCGAGCGGGCATCGGCGTGAGGGTCGGAGAGGGCCACGTCGATGCTCGTCGCCATGGTGGCCAGGGGGTTGCGCAGCTCGTGGCTGATGTCCTGGATGAACCTCCGCTGATCCTCGACCCCGCCCTCGATGCGCCCCAGCATTCCATCGAAGGTATCGGCCAGGCGCTTCAACTCGTCGTTCGGCCCCTCCAGGTCGATGCGGCGGGAGAGGTCCGAAGCCTCGATGTCCCGAGCCACCTGGGTGATCCTGCCCACCGGGCGCAGCACCCTCCCGGCCACCACCCAGCCGGTCCCCAGGCTGGCGGGGAAGAGCACCGCCAGGGCGATCAGAGACATGGTGCGCAGCTTCTCCAGGGCGCGCTGGTTGGCCAGCAACTCGAGTTGCTCCACCCCGCCCTCATCCAGGTAGATGGCCACGCCGCGATCGCTGGTGACCCGGCGCACCTGCAGGTCGCCGCTGACCGGCTTGCCCTCCAGGGTGCGGGAGAAGGCGAAGTAGATGGATCCCACCACGAGGACGGCGAGACCAAACACCACCAGGGTGTACAGCCCCGCCAGGCGGAAGCGGATCGAGCGCGCCCACCGGGGGATCTTCATCACTCCACCAGCCGGTATCCGCTCCCCACGATCGTCTCGATGGCGTGGGGCAGTCCGGCCATCTCGAGCTTGCGGCGCAGCTTGCTCACCGTCACCCGGACGGTGTTGGTGAAGGGGTCGATGTTCTCGTCCCAGACGTGGTCGAGGAGTCGCTCCGCCCCCAGCACCTCCCCGGGATGCAGCATGAAGTAGTGCAGCAGGGCGAACTCTCGCGTGGTGAGGTCGAGGTCTCGCTCCCCCACGTACACCGTGCGCCGCGCGGCGTCCATGCGCATCCCCCCCACCTGGATGATGGCCCCGGTGTGCCGGGAGCGGCGCCGTCCCAGCGCCCGCAGGCGGGCAAGCAACTCAGGCAGGGCGAACGGCTTGACCAGGTAGTCGTCGGCGCCGTCGTCGAGGCCGGCCACCCGCTCCTCCAGAGAGTCGCGCGCGGTGAGCATCAGGACCCGCGGCTGGTCGGTGCCGTCGATCTGGCGGTGGCCGGCGTGCAGCCGGCGGCAGACCTCGCGCCCATCGACGTCGGGCAGGTTCAGGTCGAGGCAGACGATGTCGTAGGGGCTGATCGCCAGCTTCTCCATGGCGTCACGCCCGGTGAGGGCCACGTCCACGGCGTAGCCGTCCCGCCTTATGCCCTCGGCGAGGGCGTGGGCCAGATCCTCTTCGTCCTCGACAACCAGTACGCGCAAGGCATTCCTCTCGACCCAGAGGACCGTATCGTCACAAGGGTAAACCCCCCGTAACGATCCGGGGCGGCGCCGGCGCCGGGTGCTGCCGGGGGGCCCGCCGGCGGCGGGCCCCCCGGGCACCTCGCGGGGACCTGGGGCTACAGGTCCTTGCGGTACCACGATTCGATGTTCCAGGTGTCGCCGGCGCTCGTCGGGTTGTGCTTGTACCCGCCGACGGTGTCGGCCCACACCGCGCCCGGGTCGAGGCGCTGGTAGAGCGGGATGATGACCACCTGGTCGGCGAGGATCTCCTCGGCTTCGGCGATGTAGCCGGCCAGCAGGGTCTCGTCCACGGTCCCGTTCATCAGGACCCGCAGCTCGGCGTAGCGGGCCGTGTTCTCGTCGATCACCGACGAGGGGCCCTGGTTGAACCCTTCGGTGCTCTGCCCGGCCACCTCGAGCGTGCCCCAGCGGTAGTAGTTCTGCCCGTCGGGCGGGGGCAGGCCGGGGTCCATGATGTCGTGCCACGACACCAGCCCGGCGAAGCCGGGGGTTCCCAGCCAGGCCCACTCCCCCAGGTCCCAGCGGCCGAAGTCCTGAGTCTCCCCGAAGAAGAGGGAGGAGTCCTCCAACTGGGCTTCGTAGGAGATGCAGGCCTCGTCGAACATGCCCACGAACAGCTCCGACAGAAGCACCCGGGCATCGTTGTTCGAGGTCGTGGTGAACACGGTGTGCGGGCGGCCGTCGTCGCCGCAGTCCTGCTCGGCGCACAACTGCTCGACCAGGGCGCAGGCCTGCGCCGGGTCGTGCGCGTAGCGCTCCCAGGCGCCCGAGGACACGCTGGGGTTGTAGGCGTCCACGTACGACGACATCGGCTCGACCTGGCCCTTGAGGATCTCGTCGACGATCTTCTGCTTGTCCACTGCGAAGGCCACCGCCCGGCGGAAGAGCAGGAACTCGTTCATCGACTCCGGGTTGCGGCCCAGGCGGTTCTCCCCGAACTGGAAGTTCAGGTGCTCCCACAGCTGGCCGCTCAGCACCTCCACCGAGGCCCCTTCGGCCTCCAGCGGCTGCAGGTCCTCAATGGCGGCGATGGAGGGCGGCGGGTTGATGACGTCGACTTCGCGGGCCTTGAAGGCGTTGATCAGCGAGGCCGTCTCGGGGATGAAGCGGAAGACCACTGCATCCAGGTAAGGCAACTGCTGGCCCGTCTCCGGATCGGTCTTCCAGAAGTTCTCGTTGCGGACCAGCTTGATGAACTCACCCTTCTGCCACTGGTCGATCTTGAAGGGGCCGCACGAGAGCCAGCCGGTGTCGTTGTAGTCGCCGATGAAGTCGGTGCCCTCGATCTGGTGCTTGGGCAGGATCAGGCCGAAGATCAGTTCGGCTTGGCAATGGGGTAGTCGGGGTTCATGATCGTCTCGAGGGTGAAGGCGAAGTCCTCACCCGAGATCGGGGTCCCGTCCTCCCACACCGCCTCCTCGCGGATCTGGTAGCGGACGGTCTCGGTGCCGTCGGCATTCACCGTCAAGCCCCCGTTGGCCACCGTCGGCAGTTCGGTGACGAGGTCGGGGATCATCTCCAGGGTGAAGCCGTCGACGTCCTGGACGCCGCAGTTCCAGCCCTGGGCGATCTTGGCGACGATGAAGTTGTCCCCGCCCGGGGCGAACTGGTTCAGGGTCGGGGGCTCCTGGTCCTCGCCGATGATCACCTCGCCCCCGTAGGACTTCAGCGCCTGGGGGGCAGTGGTGGTGGTCGTGGCGGTGGTGCTGCTGGTGCCGGCGGTCGTCGTGGTCGCCGGCGGCTGGGTGGTGGGCGGCGCGGTCGTGGAAGTGGCGCCCTCGTCGTCGCCGCAGGCGGCGAACAGCAGGGCGAGGGCCACCACCACGGCCAGCGCGGCCCAGCCGCGTCGTGTGGTACTCATCAGTGCGCTTCCTCTCGATGGCGGCCGGGCTCCCGCACGGCTCGCGCCGTGCCAGACGCCGCGGCGGGGATGGCAGAAAGGCGGCGTCCCCCTGCGGGGGCCCACACGGGTGCACCGGCCCGACCCGGGCCCGGCACCTTCCCGGCGTTGGCTCCCGTCACGGCGGCCTCCTTGAAGGAGGGCCCGCCGAGCCCCGAGACGAACCAGCGGAGCCCGGCGGGCACGCGCTCTTGTCGCACCTGGGCGATTTCCCCTGCCGGCACGGGCCCCTGCCGGCCTGGGGATCACCCCCCGGCGTGGGAACCGGGTATGCCGCCCCGGTCCTGTCGCGCAACGTACGCCCGGACCGCTAAACGGCCCGTAAGACGCCCGTTTACCTGCTGGTAAGCCCTGCTGGATCGGCGTCTGGACCGCGAGACGGGGAGGGCCGGCGGCGAGTAGTCTCCCCAACGCGTCGGTAGAGGGAGGTATATGCCGAAGGTGGCCCCGGTCCCCGAGGACCTCAATCCCCACCACATCGCCCGTCACCAGTTCGACACGGCCATCCCGTTCGTGGAGGACCTGAGGGGCTGGAAGGGCACCTCGCAGTGGCTCTTCGAGCCCGAGCGCGTGGTGAAGGTGACCCTGCCCGTGCAGATGGATTCCGGCGAGGTCCAGATCTTCCACGGGTACCGCGTGCTGCACAACACGGCCCGCGGCCCGGGCAAGGGCGGGATTCGCTTCTACCCCACGGTGGACGAGGACGAGGTCAAGGCACTCGCCTCGTGGATGACCTGGAAGTGCGCCGTGGCCGACATCCCGTTCGGTGGGGCCAAGGGCGGCGTGGAATGCGATACCACCAAGCTGTCGGCCGACGAGAAGCGCCGCATCACCCGCCGCTTCATCACCGCCCTCGGCGACACCATCGGCCCGTTCACCGACATCCCGGCGCCGGACATGTACACCGACGCCGACACGATGGCGATCATCTACGACACCTACGCCATGATGCACCCCAACGCCGAGCACCTCGGTGTGGTCACCGGCAAGCCGGTCGACCTCGGCGGGATCCCCGGTCGGAGCACGGCCACGGCCCAGGGCTCGGTGTTCGTCGCCGAGCACCTGCTGGCGCTGGGGGCGGTCCCCGGGCTCTCCCAGATCGCAGACGCCGTCGTCTCCGTCCAGGGGTTCGGCAACGCCGGGCGCCACGCCGCCTTCATCCTGCGTGACATGGGCGCCAAGGTGGTTGCGGTGAGCGACTCCAAGGGCGGGGTCGCCAGTAGCAAGGGCCTGGACCTCGAGGCCGTGGAGGCCCACAAGAAGGCGACCGGTTCGGTGGTCGGCACCCCCGGCACCCGCCGGATCGGGGTCAAGGGAGCGCTCGAGATCGAGTGCGACATCCTGGTCCCGGCAGCCCTCGAGAATCAGATCACTCTGGCCAATGCCGACAAGGTGAAGGCCAAGCTGATCGTCGAGGCGGCCAACGGGCCCACCACCCCGGGCGCCGACCGCATCCTCGCCGCCAAGGGAATCGTCCTGGCTCCCGACATCCTGGCCAACGCCGGCGGGGTCGTCGTCTCCTACTTCGAGTGGGTCCAGAACCTGGAGCACGAGCAGTGGGAGGAGGCCACGGTCCACCAGCGCCTGCGCACCAAGATGTACCGGGCCGCCGAGAACGTCCTCGGCACCTACCGCCGGATCACCGAGCGCTTCCCCGAGTACCAGGAGCGGTGGCGCAAGGAGATGCCGGGGGCCAAGGCCCTGCCCAAGCCCGACATGCGCATCGCCGCCATGGCCACCGCGGTGGGCCGCTGCAAGGCGGCTCTGGATCGGCGGGGCGTCTGGCCGTAGGCTGCGGCAGCATGTCTCCCTCGCGGCGGCGGGGGAGACGCGCCTGCCCCCCGGGCAGGCGCAGAGGGGGAAGCGCTGGAGGGCCGGGTGAGGCCGTCGCGGCGCCCTGCCGGGGCCGCAGCGCGTGCCGGGGTAAACGCGGGTGACCGGGCCGTAGGTCCTTTCCCGCCAGCCGGCCTCGCAGGGCTTTCGCCCCCTTGCCAGAGGGGAGCTCCGGGCAGAAGATGACCCCGGCCCATCGCGCCTCCGGAAAGGGGTTCTCCATGTCCGACGCGGCGGCGGTCCCCGAGGACCTGAACCCGCACCACATCGCCCGCGCCCAGTTTGAGCGGGCCATCCCCTTCGTCGACAACGTCGAGGGCTGGGAGGGCATCTCCGAGTGGCTGTTCGAGCCGGAGCGGGTGGTCAAGCTCACCCTGCCGGTCGTCATGGACGACGGCCGGGTGCGGGTCTTCCACGGGTACCGGGTGCTGCACAACACCGCCCGCGGCCCGGGCAAGGGCGGGATCCGCTTCTACCCCACGGTGGACGAGGACGAGGTGAAGGCCCTGGCCACCTGGATGACCTGGAAGTGCGCCGTGGCCAGTATCCCCTTCGGCGGGGCCAAAGGCGGGGTGCAGTGCGACCCCATGGCGATGTCCGTGGGCGAGAAGCGGCGCATCACCCGGCGGTTCATCGCTTCCCTGGGCGACGACATCGGGCCGCACACCGACATCCCCGCCCCGGACATGTACACCGACGCCGAGAC
>JALOLI010000077.1 GCA_025456165.1 Acidimicrobiia bacterium
TGGCGCGGCGGCACCTACGACCGCTTCGTCATCGGCACCCCGGAACCGGGCAACGAGGCCCAGGTGGTCTACTTCGACCGGAGCGCCCCGTGGGGCTTCGCCGTCAAGGGCGATGAGGTCTTCAGCGCCGACACCGCCGGGGGCCCGGAGATGGTCGAGTTCTTCGAGGAGCCCCTGGTGTTCAGCGGGCTGTCGCTCCCGGACATCGCCTTCGAGGCCGAGGGGATGATCACCCTCGAGTTCGCCGGCGGCGGCGGCCTGACCCAGGGGGTCACCTACCGGCTCGAAGTCCTGGACCTCGGGGGCGACGTGGTGGTTCCGGCCGGCACCCTCGGCCCCACGGTGGAGCTGCTGGCAACCGTCGGCGGCGAGTTGATGGGCGGGGGCACCTTCGCCCTCGGCATGTGGCTCCACCCGGAGCAGTTCCTGGTGAAGATGACCGACGGCCCGGCCTTCGCCCTCATCGAATTGCTGACCCCGTGGGGGTGAACGCCGCGGGCCCGCCGCCCGGGTGAGGGAGGCGCCAGGGCGGAGAGAGGAGAAAGGTGACGGCCGCAGTGGGGATGTTCAGGAAGATGGAGCGCTGGGCAGCGCCGGTGGCTGCCGTCATCCTGGTGGCCGGTGTGGTCGCTCTGGTCGTGGTCCTGGTCAATCGCGGCGCCGACGGGATCTACCGGCTCGAAGCGGAAGACGACGGCGCGGTGATCGAGATGAAGGTGGGCGAGCAGATCTCCCTCGAACTCGAGGGCAACACCACCACCGGGTACGTCTGGGAGGTCACGGCCATCGACCCGGCGGTGCTGGCCCTGGCAGGAGAGCCCGACTACGCGAACTCCTCCGATGCCGATGGGGCCGGAGGCATCTACACCTACCACTTCGCCGCGGTAGGAACCGGGGAGACCGCGGTGGTGCTGCAGTACTTCCCTTCCTGGGAGGACCCATCGGACACGGCCGGGAGGTTCACCTTCACGGTGCGAGTGGGCTGAGCGCCGCCACCCCCGGCGGGTAGGGCCCCGGCTTCCTACCATCGCGCCGTGGTGCCCAGCCCCGTCACCTTCTTCAGCACTTGCATCGTCGACTCCGTGGCGGGAGCAGTGGGCCGGGCGGCGGTGCGGGTCCTCGAGCGCCAGGGCTACCAGGTGACCGTGGCCCGCGAGGCGACGTGCTGTGGCCAGCCCGCCTGGAACTCGGGCTTCGCCGCCGAGGCCGCCCGCGTGGCCCGTACCACCCTCGACGCGCTCGAGGGCGGCGCCGGCCCGGTGTGCCTCCCCTCCGGCAGTTGCGCCACGATGATCAAGGTCTACTGGGCGCAGATGTTCCGGCTCGCCGGCGACGAGGCGGCGGCGGAGCGGGCGGAACTGCTTGCCGGGCGGGTCGTCGAGTTCAGCGAATTGGCGGCCCGCGGCCCGGCAGTCGCCGGCCGCCTGGAAGCGCGGGTGGCCTTCCACCGCTCCTGCCACATGACTCGCGAGCTGGGGATCGTCGAGGAGCCGGTGCACCTGCTCGACGCGCTCGAGGGCTGCTCCCGGGTGACCTGGGCCGACGACCTCTGCTGCGGCTTCGGCGGCACCTTCGCCGTCAAGCAGCCCGAGATCTCGGTGGCCATGGCCGACGCCAAGATCGACTCGCTGATGGCGGCCGGCGCCGAGATGGTGGTGGGCTGCGACCAGTCGTGCTTGATGCACCTCGAGGGCCGGATGCGCCGGCGGGGGATCCGGCTCCCGGTGCGGCACCTGGCCCTGGTGCTCGATGCGGCGGCGGGGGGGCCGGGCTCGTGAGCGGGAAGGCGCTCCGGGAGCGCGCCGGGCGGGCCGCTGCCGACCCGGCCCTGCGCCGGGCCCTCGCCTTCGCCACCGACCACATGGCGGTCCAGCGGACCAGGGGGATCGACCGCATCGCCAACTTCGAGGAGTTGCGCCGCAGCGCTCGCGCCGTGCGGGCCGCCACCCTGGCCCGCCTGCCCGACGTCCTCGCCACCCTGACGGATCGGATCGAGGCGGCCGGGGGCCGGGTGTTCTTCGCCGCCGACGCCGCCGAGGCCTGCCGCTACGTGGTCGAGGTGGCGCAGCGTCGCGGCGCCCGCCGGGTGGCCAAGTCCAAGTCGATGGTCACCGAGGAGATCGGCCTCAACGCAGCGCTGGCCGCCGCCGGCCTCGAGGTGATGGAGACCGACCTGGGTGAGTGGATCGTCCAGCTACGGGGAGAGCCGCCCTCGCACATCATCGCTCCGGCGGTCCACCTGAGCCGGGGGCAGGTGGCCGAGTTGTTCCGCCGCCACGGCGGAGAGGGCCTGACCGACGACCCCGAGGCCCTCACCGCCTTCGCCCGGCAGCGCCTTCGGGAGGTGTTCCTCTCGGCGGACATCGGCATCAGCGGGGGCAACTTCGCCGTCGCCGAGACGGGGACCATCTGCATGGTCACCAACGAGGGCAACGGACGGATGGTCACCTCGCTGCCCCCGGTGCACATCGCCATCGTGGGCCTCGAGAGGGTGGTGGAGACCTGGGAGCACCTGGACCTGATGATGTCGCTGCTGGCGCGCTCTTCCACGGGCCAGGATCTGACGGTGTACACCACCATGATCACCGGGCCGCGCCGGGCGGGGGAGGTCGACGGCCCCGAGGAACTGCACGTGGTGATCGTGGACAACGGCCGGTCCTCCATCCTGGGCGGGCCGTACCGGGGCCCCATCGGGGCGGTGCTCTCGCCGCTGCTCCAGGGCGGCCCGGCCTGCGACCTGCGCCTGGCCTCCAGCCTGTGCGGGGCCTGCTACGAGGCCTGCCCGGTGATGATCCCCCTGCAGGACCTGCTGCTCGGCCTGCGCCGCGACGCCGCGCCGCAGGCGGGCCGGGCGGAGCGGGCGCTGTGGGGCCTGTGGTCCCGGGCCTGGAGCCGGCCTCGCCTGTACCGGGCGACGGCCCGCCTGGCACGCTGGGGCGCGGGCCTGGTCCCGTCGCGCCTGGTGCCGCGGTGGGGCACGGGGCGGGATGTGCCCCGGCCGCGGCGGCAAGGGAGGCCCTGATGGAGCGTGCGGCCTTCCTCGCTCGATTGCAGGAAGCCCTGGGCCGTCCCGCCGGGCCGGTGGTGTCGGCCCATCCCGGCACGCCGGCGGAGGGGCCGGCGGCGGCCGTGTACCGGCGCCCCCTCGACGATCTCGCCGCCGCCTTCACCGAGGAGGCGGGGGCCCTGGGCGTTCAGGTGCGGCGGGTGGCCCCCGGCGGCGTGCCCGCTTTCCTCGCCGAGGTGGTGGCGGCCCACGGGGTGCGGTCGGCCGTGGTGAGTCGCGACCCGGAAGCGGCCGGGGCGGCGGCAGCGCTGCAGGCTCTCGGGGTGCGGGTGGACCCCTTCGACGGGCCGGCTACGGCCGCCGCGGCCGACCTGGGAGTGACCGGCGCGGTCTGCGGTATCGCCGCCACCGGGTCGATCGTGGTGGCCACCGATCGAGCGGGAGGGCGGAGCGCCTCGCTGCTGCCGCCGGTGCACGCCGCCCTGGTGCCCGTGGGCGCGCTGCTGGCCACCCCGGCCGGCCTCTGGCGCCGCCTGGACCGGGTCTTCCCCGGGGGGCTGTCGTCGCAAGTCGTGGTCATCACCGGCCCCAGCCGGACCGGCGACATCGAACTGGTGCTGGTGCGGGGCGTGCACGGCCCCGGGCACGTCTGGGTGGGGTTGCTCGAGCAGTAGAGAGGCCCCGGGCGATCGCCCGGGGCCTCGGGTGGCGGAAGGCGGCTTCGTTCAGGAGGTACGCGAGTAGGTCCGGCTCAGGGCCGGATGCCGCCCGACCGCCGGCCGGCATCCGGCGAGGGGCGGCGGCCTATTGGCGCACCTCCTCAGGAGGCCAGCGTGCCGGCGAACACCTGCCAGGCGAGCAGCGACTTGGCGACGAGGCTGAGGAACACGTAGGCGGTCTCCCCGAAGAGGTAGTCGCGCCACTTCCCGACCTTCTTGTACTGCAGCACCATGTTCACCGCGAACACGTTGAAGAAGATGAAGAGCGAGAAGAAGATGCCGTAGACGAAGGCGGGCGGCTCGGCCGCCACGCCGGGGCTCCACAGGTACACGGCGATCACGATCCAGGGCACCGCGCCGGCCAGGCAGCCGAAGATGAACGACATCCAGTTCGGGCGCCCCGGGCTCTCGTAGTGCTCCATGAGCAAGCCGAAGAGGATCATCGTCGCGTTGATGCCGAAGATGGCGGCCAGCGCCGCGATGTCGGTGATCCCGGGGAGCAGGGCGATCAGCACCACCATGATCGAGGAGCTGAAGGCGTACTCGATCCAGCGGGCGTAGTTGCGCTGGCGTCGCAGGTTCTTGGCGTACCACTGGTAGATGCCCGGCGAGGCGAGCAGCCAGTGGGCCAGAGCCGAGAGGAACACGAAGGCGGCGACGCCCCAGGCGACGCGCACCTCGAACAAGGTCCGGATGGTGCGGGGTTCGGGGCCTCCGGGCTGTCCCTCCAGGAAGGTGGCAGTGACGGGCAGGGCGAAGCCGTTGGCCAGGGCCAGGATGGCCACGCCCTGAACGGCGTGGAAGGCCCCCATGACGACGTTGTACCAGCGGAGGCGGCGCAGGCGGCGTTCGGCGCCGGCGTCACCCGCCGCGAGGGTGGTGGCTGCTGCAGTGCTCATGGGCCGGACTCTAGGGAGCCGCCTCGGTCCGAACAACGGGGAGGGGCCGCTCCCGAGCAGGAACGGCCCCTCCAGACGCGATGAGGGGGCCGCTCCGTAGAGAGGCCCCCTCAGTACGGCTCAGCTACTTCTTCTTCGCGGGAGCCTTCTTGGCCGGAGCCTTCTTCGCGGGAGCGGCCTTCTTGGCCGGAGCCTTCTTGGCGGGGGCCTTCTTCGCAGGCATAATTCCCTTTCTCGGCCCGGTCGTCCGGGCGCATTCGGTACCTTCGCGACGGCCGAAGCCATCTCGATGTGTCCCATTCAAGTAAGGGGCGCGATGGTGGTCCGTGACGCGCGGCGTTAGTGGTCCGTCTTTCTCGTGGCGGGGTACTGCCAGCCATATCCTGGGTGCTCGTCGTGCCACAATATGGCAGCCAGGAATCTGGCAGGTCCTTCGACTCAGCGCGCCGGGGGGTCGCCGGGCTGCACAAGCGCGCTGGGGCGCGTACGCTTGCGTCAATGGACGGCGAAACGCTCGCGATCCGGGTGGTCGAAGAAGCGGCAGCGTACCGCCGCGGCCTCGAGGAGAGCTTCGTGGGGGCCGGCCATCGGGTGGCCGGTGAGGAAGAGGCAGCGGATCTGGTGCTGGTGTCGTGGCGGAGCAGCGCGGATTGCGCCCGCCTCGAATCGTGGGCGGCGCGAGCGCGGGTGCTGGCGCTGGTCGCCCCGGGAGACGCCGAGACCGTGGCCCACGCGCTGCATCACGGCGCGGTGGCGGCGGTGGAGTGGCGGGCCGAGACGGCGCGCATCGTCGAGGTTGCCGAAGCCGCGGCCAGAGGCGATGCCCTGCTCCCCTCCGACACTGCCCGTGGCCTGCCCGGCACCGGAGGGGACCCCCACGCCGAGAGGCCCTTCGTGGATGAAGAGGAAGCCGAGTGGCTCGACGCCCTGGCGCGCGGGGCCACGGTGGTGGGCCTGGCCGACGACTACGGGTACTCGGAGCGGGTCATGTTCCGGCGGCTGCGCGACCTCTACGAGCGGCTGGGGGCCTCGAACCGCTCAGAGGCGCTGATCAACGCCGTCCGGTTCGGTTTGCTGCACAACGGCGGCGACTGAGCGGGCGCGGCCGCATCTCCTGCCGCGCCGGGACGGGGCGCGACCGCATCCCTAGGATCGTGAAGGGGTCGGCCGATTCGCCTACCCCCAAGGAAGCGACGAGGAGGCGGCGGGTGCCCAGCCATCAGATCGACTTCGCCATCTACGGCGACGACATGCAGTTCGTGGAGATCGAACTCGACCCGGGCGAGACGGTGGTCGCCGAGGCGGGGGCCATGATGTACCTCGAGGAGGGCATCACCTTCGAGACCCGCATGGGGGACGGCTCCGAGCCGGACCAGGGCATGTGGGGGAAGCTGAAGGGGGCCGGCAAGAGGGCCCTGACCGGCGAGTCCGTCTTCATGACCCACTTCACCAACCAGGGGTCCGCCCGGAGGAAGGTGGCCTTCGCCGCGCCCTACCCCGGGAAGATCATCCCGATCGACCTGGTGGCGGTGGGCGGCCGGCTCATTTGCCAGAAGGACTCGTTCCTGTGCGCGGCGCTGGGCACACGCGTGGGCATCGCCTTCAACCGCAAGCTGGGGGCCGGCTTCTTCGGCGGCGAGGGGTTCATCCTTCAGGACCTGCAGGGCGACGGCAAGGTGTTCGTCCATGCCGGCGGGACCATCATCGAGAAGCAACTGGCCGGCGAGACCCTGGCGGTGGACACCGGGTGCCTGGTGGCCTTCCAGCCGTCGGTGCAGTACGACATCCAGCGGGCCGGCAACCTCAAGTCGATGGTGTTCGGCGGGGAAGGCCTCTTCCTGGCCACCCTCCGGGGGGCGGGGAAGGTGTGGCTGCAATCCCTGCCCTTCTCCCGTCTGGCCGACCGCATCGCCCCCCTGGGCGGGGGCTCGGGCAAGGACGAAGGCTCGGTGATCGGGGGCCTCGGTTCGATCTTCGAGCGTTGACGCGACCCCTCGCTCCGGCCCGGCGGGGCTCCGTCCGGGGCCTCCGCGGGGCCCTGCGGCCGGTCCCGAGTGGCGCGACCGGCCCTCGAGTTGGCAAACTGCAGGGATGAGCACCCGAGTGCGTAAGGTCTGGTGGGTCTTCGGGGGCCTCGGCGTAGCCGCGCTGGTGGCCGGCGGGGTGCTGCTCTTTGCCTTCCGCGACTTCGCCACCCCCCTCGGCGAGGAGGAGGTGGGCCTCACCGTGGTCACCGGAGGCGGCGCCCCCGGCGACCACGGCCTCTACACCTACGCCACCACCGGCTTCGAGAGCACCAACGCCCTGGCGGGCAGCCGCCACGACTACCCGGCCCAGACCTACCTCACCATCCAGCCGGGGGGCTGCGGCGAACTGGTCCGCTGGCAGGCCCTGGAGCAGCGCTGGGAGGAGTGGGATCTCTGCCCCGACGGCACGATGAGCGGCTTCACCTCCTTCCACGAGTGGTTCCGCGTGCCCAACACCGACATCTGGGTCTGCCCGGCTCCGGCGCCCATCCAGGGAGAGCCGGGAGCGGCCTGGACCGTGGAGTGCACCCGGGCGGGCGGCGAGGAAACGGGGATGGCCGCCAAGACCCTGGCGTACGAGGTCATCGGCTTCGAGACCCTGACCGTCGGGGACGAAGCCGTCGAGACGCTCCACGTGCAGATCAGGGGGGTGGAGCGCGGTGCCACCCGCGGCACCAGCCTGAGCGACCTGTGGTTCCTCTCCGGGACCAACCTGCCGGTGCGCTGGGTGGAGCAGCGGGACACCGTCTCCGACAGCCGCATCGGTGAGGTGGGGTACAGCGAGCACTACGAGGCGACGCTGATCTCGCTCCTCCCCGGCGCCTGAGTCTCTGTCTCCCCTGCGGCTGCGGGGGAGATGCGGCCGAAGGCCGCAGAGGGGGGAGCACCGCTCCTCCACCCTCACCCCTCGCAGGACGCCGCCGTCTCCAGCAGGCAGATGTCGTAACCGGTCCCGCCGCTTCCCCGGTCGTTCCCGTCGCCGCCGGTGAGGACGTCGTCACGCGGGCCGCCCTGCAGTTCGTCGGCACCGGAGTCCCCCTGGGCCAGGTCGTTCCCGTCGCCGCAATCGAGCAGATCGTCGCCGGCCCCGCCGGACAGCCGGTCGTCGTTGTCCCCGCCGAAGAGGCGATCGTCGCCGGTGCCGCCGTGAAGGCGGTCGTCTCCGCTCCGCCCGCGGAGTCGGTCGTGGCCGGGTCCACCCCGCAACACGTCGGGCCCGGGCCCGCCCCGCAGGAGGTCGCCGCCGCGGGCGCCGGCAAGGCGATCCCTGCCGCGTCCTCCGGCGAGCGTGTCGGCTCCCGGGCCGCCGAAGAGGTGATCCCGTCCTTCGGAGCCGGCGAGGCGGTCGGCGTCCTCGCCTCCCTCGAGGCGGTCGTCGCCGTCTTCGCCGTCTAGCAAGTCGGCTCCGGCCCCGCCCCGCAGGGTGTCGTTCCCCGGCCCCCCGCGCAGGGTGTCGGCCCCACCCTCGCCGAAGACCACATCGTCGCCGTCGCCTCCGGTCACCACGTCGTCGCCTTCCCCGGCGCAGATGAGGTCGTCGCCGCCGGCGCCATCTACCAGGTCGCGCCCGCCGAGAGTCACGATCACGTCGTCTCCACTGGTTCCGGTGATCACATCGACGCCGGCGCTGCCCAGGTGGGTGGGGGACCGGCCTTGGCAGGTGAAGGGGCCCGTCCCGGTGAGCGTCTGGATCCAGGGGGCCACCGCCGCCACGCGGGTGTACATCGCCGGGAGACCGGGCAGGGCGCAGCCCACCCCCCACCCGGCAATGCCCGCCAGGGTGGGCCCGCCCGGCGACTCGACGAACAGGGGCGCCCCCCGGTCGCCGCTGCAGGCCCCGGCGCCGCCGTGCTCCAGGTCTCCGGCGCACACCATGAATGCTGGTGAGAAGGCGTCGCCGTGGATCAGGGTGCACCGGGCGTCCTCGAGCAGTGGGATCGCCGACTGCTGCAGAGTGCGCGGCAGGCGATCGGGGTCGAAGGTATCTCCCCATCCCACGGCGAGCGCCGGCCCGGGCAGGGGGGCGGCGGACGGCAGGCTCGCCGGCTGGGCCGCCGTCGGGGCCGCCAACTCGACCAAGGCGGCGTCGTAGAGGTCGGCGCCGTCGTGGCGAGGGTGGAGGTGGAAGGCCACCGCGGCCAGGCGCTCCCCGC
>JALOLI010000078.1 GCA_025456165.1 Acidimicrobiia bacterium
ATGGAGTAGCGGAAGGCGCCGGAGTCGCGGAAGTAGGCCTCCAGGGCAAGGGCCCGCTCGAAGTCGGTTGCCAGCCCGCGCACCTGCTGGTCGGCGAGCCGGGCGATGCCGGGGTCGACGCCGGAGGGCAGGTCGAGGTAGCGATCGCGGCCGGGAAGCTCGTAGGCGGCGGGCGGCGTGGCCGGCTGCGGCTCGTAGCCCGGCTCGGCGGCGGCAGCATCGGCGAACACCGGGGAGATCTCGCCGGAGGCGTCGAGGGCCAGCACGGCCAGGTCGGGCTGGGGGACCGCGGACTCCACGGTGTAGGTCATGCCGCGGTAGGTGAGGGCATCGAAGTGCAGGGCGCCGTCGTCGACCTTGATCCTAAACCCGGCCTCTACCGCCCGGTTGTCGGCGGTGAAGCCGATGGGGGAGTAGACCACAGGCAGCCAGTCCTGCTGCAGTTCGAGGATCGTCACCGTCTGGTGCACCCGGGCGGTCGGCCCGTGGAAGGCGAGGTCGGTGTCCTCGAACCCGTCGACCTCCTCTGGGCGGCCCACCCGGGGGCGGTCGGCGTACCACTGCGCCCCGTCGAAGGACTCCAGCGTCAGCAGGCGGAAGTAGGCCTGGTCCCAGGGGATGTCACCGGAGATGTCGGCCATGAGCAGCGGGGTGTCGCTGGGAGACACGAGTTGCTGGCGAATCCCGACGAAGGGGTTGTAGGAGATGCTGCCGTAGAAGCCGCCGGTCAGAGCCGACGGAACGCGCCACTCCAGGAGCCCGCCGCGGGGCACGGTCCGGGCGAGGGCGGTGGTGGACGCCAGGGTCAGGGCGACCATCACAGCCAGGGCGCCGACCGCCAGGGCGGGCCGGGTGCGGCCGACGGCAGCTCGCCCCAGCCCGGTGGTGAGCAGGCCGGTGCCGTGCCGCCGCCGATCGGAGGCCACCGCCAGCAGGGCCAGGCCGAGCAGCAGGACGAAGGCGACGGTCCAGGGGCCGCTGCGGCGGCGGTCCATGGTGGCGAACTGCAGGTAGGCGACCAGGGGGGCGAGCACCGCCAGGTAGGGTCGCTCGGCGCGCAAGCCGGCGGTCAGCATCGTGCCGAGGGCCCAGAAGACCACGGCCAGCAGGGCGATGATCCCGGCCAGGGGCAGGACCGGGGCCACGCCGGTACGGATGACATCGAAGGCATAGGAGATCTCCGTTCCCAGGGCGGGGAACGAGGACGGAGTGGGGAAGATGAACCACGTGGTGGAAGGCGCGGCGATGCGCACCACCGTCAGGAGCATGGCGGCGAGGTTCACCGCGACGATCGCCGGCGCCGAGAGCCGGTAGGCGAGGCCGGCCCAGGTGAGCGCGGCGCCGAGGACGGCGGCGGCGAGGAGCACCGCCTCCCAGGGAAGGCCCTCCACCGAGGAGCGCAGCAGGCGCTCCAGCCGCACCAGGGCGAACAGGACCCCGGCGATCCCGGCTAACCAAGAGAAGCGGTAGACCACGACAGCTCCATGGCGGTGCGCCACGCCGGGCTCCACAGGCTGCCCGGGGCGGCGTAGACGGTTACGGCCCCGGCCCGCTGGAAGGCGAGCAGGGATTCGCTCGGGCGATCGGCGGCGGCGAGAACGACGGTGCGGGCGAAGTCCTGGGCCAGCACGCGGAAGGCAGCGATGACCCCTTCGTCCGGGAGGCCGGTGACGACCACCAGGGCGCCGCCGCCGACCCCCTGGCGCCGGAGGCGGGTGACCGTCTGGCGCAAGTCGAGGGCGGGCAGCGGCTGCACGGAGGCCAGGACCTCCATCGCCTGGGCGAAGCGCGAGTCGGATCGAAGGCCGGGGGCCCGCTCCCCGGTCCACAGCTCCGGGCTGAAGCCGCCGCGGTAGAGGTGGGTCACCACCGAAGCCGCCCCGCGCACGGCGTGCTCGAACGCCTCGGGGGTGGGGTAGCGCTCGGCGCGTTGGTCGAGCAGGACGAGGGCCCGCGCCTGCCAGGGCACCTCCAGTTGCCTGATCATCAGTTCGTCGCGCTTGGCCGAGGAGGGCCAGTGGACCCGGCGGAGGTCGTCGCCGATCTGGTACTCGCGCAGGGTGAAGAAGTCCTCACCGCCCTGCGGGGCGAAGGTGGGGTGGGTCGACTGCACCGCCGGGTCGAGGCCGCGCACCGCGGGGAACCCGGTGAGCGGCTCCACCGCCGGGTAGACCGTCAGGCGATCCGCGCCGCCCAGGGCGACGCGGCGCTCCGCGAGGGCGAAGGGGTCGGCGACGGCCACCTCCGCCGGGCCGACCGGGTAGACCCCGCGGGCCCGGCAGAAGACCTCGTAGCGTGCCACCAGGTGCTGGCCGGGGGTGGTGGCGGCGGCGGCGAAGCGGGCCACTCCCAGTCCGTGCACCGTGTCCTCGACGGTTAGGTGGCGCGCCTTGCCGGCGGAGAGGAGGGTCACCTCCACCGTGACCTGGTCGCCTTCGTGGGCCTGGGCCGGGTAGATGCGCCGGCCCACTTCCAAGCGCGCGGTGCCGGCGCGGACGAAAGCCACTCCGCCGGCCACGGCGAGCAGCAGGAACAGCGCAGTGGCCAGGAGCTCGATTTCGCCGAAGCCGGCCCAGAGCAGCAGCAGGGCGCCGGAGACCCCGGCGGCGGCCCAGCCCCGGCTGGTGGGCATCAGGCCCTCGACCGGGTGCCCGGGACGGGTATCCCGTGGGCGACGCCCTCGATGATCTCCTCGACGGAGGCGCCCCGCATCTGCGCCTCGGGGCGGAGGATCATGCGATGCGTCAGCACCGGGCGGAGCATGGCCTTGACGTCGTCGGGGGTGGCGTAGTGGCGGCCTTCGATGGCGGCCCGGGTGCGGGCGCCCCGCTGCAGGAACAGGGTGGCCCGGGGGGAGGCACCGAGCAGCAGATCGGGATCGCGCCGGGTGGCCTCGACGGTGTCGACGAGGTAGGCCTTCACCGGCTCGGACACGTAGACCCTCCGGGCGATGTCGATCATCCGGGTGACGTCCTCGGTGGTGATCACCGGCTCCAGGTCGTCGTAGATGGAGCCCACCCCGTGGGTGTCGAGGATCTCGAGCTCCTTCTCCCGGGATGGGTAGCCCATGACCAGGCGCATCATGAACCGGTCCAACTGGGCCTCGGGCAGGGGGTAGGTGCCTTCGTGCTCGATGGGGTTCTGGGTGGCGATGACCATGAAGGGCGGCGCCAGGCGGCGGGTGACTCCGTCCACCGTCACCTGCTTCTCCTCCATCGCCTCGAGCAGGGCCGCCTGGGTCTTTGGGCTGGCCCGGTTGATCTCGTCGCCCAGCACGATGTTGGAGAACACCGGCCCCGAGCGGAAGACGAAGGCGCTGCGCTCCCGATCCCACACCGAGACCCCGGTCACGTCGGAGGGGAGGAGGTCGGGGGTGAACTGCACCCGCTGGAAACCACAGTGGATGCTGCGGGCCAGCGACTTGGCGAGGAGGGTCTTGCCCACGCCCGGCACGTCCTCGATCAGGAGATGGCCCTCGGACAGGAGGCCGAGCACGACCAGGTCCACCACGCTGCGCTTGCCCTGGATGACGCGTTCGATGTTGGCGGCGACCGCCTCAAAGCGGTCGGCGAACCAGGACAGTTCCTGCTGGCCGACGGGTGCCTCGGTCACGGTGCGGGCCTCCGGAAAGGGATGGGATGTGGTGTCCGAGGTTATCAGCGGTGATGTATTGCGGGCGTTAAGGAGGCTGCCGCCCGCGCGGCGGGGGCAGCGACCGGGTCGCCCGGCCGGGCGCGGGCCGCGATCGGAAGGAGGCCGGGGGGGCGCCGTATGATCCGGGCGTGCGCATCGATGTGCTGCTGGCGGTGCTGGCCCGGCCGCGGCTCTGGCCGGAAGCCTGGCGTACCGGGCGCGATTTCCGATGCACGGAGTGGTGGAAGCGGCTACTATTAGTGCCGGAGTCGGAATACCTGCGCTGGCGCAAGGTCACCGCCTACGGGGATCCCGAGGCGCGCCTCACGCCGGAGGATGTGGTGCGCTACCTGCGGTGGCGGCGTAGGCAGCGAGCGGAGTGAAGGGAGCGGGTGCCGTGGCAGCCGATAGCCTGCGAGACGAACTGCTGGCCTTGCCCGGGGTGGCCGAGGTCGAACTGGACGGCGAGGCTGGGGCGCCGGCCGGAGTGCGGATCCGCCTGGCCGTCGGTGCCGATCCCGATCGCGTGGGCCTTGAAGTGCAGCGAGTCCTGGCGGCGCACGGCATGCGGTCCCGGGTGGACGGGAGTGCGGTGGTGCCTCCGCCCCCGCTGCCGCTGATGACTCCGGCCCCTCCTCCTGAGGATCTTCCGCCCCCGGCTCCGGCCGGGCCGCGGCTGGAACCCGCTCCGGCGGGTCTGCAGTCGGTGCGCGTCGAGGAGAGCAGCGCGGCCGTCGAGGTGACGGTGAGCGCCGCCGACGGCAGGCGGGCCACCCGCCAGGGTGCCCCGACCGAAGAGGGGTTGGCCGCGGCGGTGATCGAGGCGGTGGGCGTCCTCCTGGTGGGCGGCCTGCCGCGGGTGATCGCGGTGGACTGGGCTACGGCCAACGGCTCCCGGGTGGTGACGGTGGTGCTCGAGGCCCCCGACGGGAGCAAGGGGGCGGGGGCGGGATTGGTGCGCGCCTCGCGCGCCTTCGCCATCGCCCGGGCGGCCTGGTCGGCACTCAGCGCCTGAGGCCGCTCTTGTCGGGATCGGCCGCGGCGCTGCGCTAGAGCACGCATCAGTAGGGGAACCAGCATCATCGCCCGGGCGTCGGTGGTCGGACGCACTGCGATGACGGCCTGAGCCTGTTGCTGCGCGTTCTCAGCCGGGCGCCGGCGTTGCCGGAGGGTCGCCGGGGGCGACCAGGCTGACGACCACGCCGTCTTCGCCGAGCGCGGTCACCCCGGGCGGGCCGGCGGGGGAGGCCGCCGCCAGCGCACCATGCTCGGCAACCCTGGCGAGGACGTGGCGAACGAACTGGCGGTCGGCGTCGGGCGGGGCCGCCGCCAGCGCATCGAGGTCGCCCGGATCTGTGGAGAGCACCAGCGCCCCTCGCGAGCGCAGGTCCCACAGCATGATCTCCTGTACCACGAGATCGGAAGACAGGGTGGCCACCCCGGGGAGGAGCACGGCCGCGGCGTTCCCCGAGGCGAGGACGCCGAGGAGACTGAGGTAGCCCTCTCTCCCCAGGGCCCGGCCCGGGCTGCGCACGTCCTGGCAGAGGGCCACCACCTGCAGGCCGTGGGCCGTGGCGAAGCGACGGATCTCTTCCTGCTGCATGAAGGCGGGCCGATCCCCGGCGGGGTCGGCTGCTTCGCGGACATAGGCAACGACGCGCATGGCCCTCCTCCGAGGTCAGTCTTACTCCGGCGACGGAGAGTGTCAAGTGGCTGCGGAGAGTGTCGGGGTCTTGGGCGAGAATGCCGCTGGTACGATGCCGGGGCGATGGCCCAGGCCCTGGTGCTGAACGCGAGCTACGAGCCGCTGTCGGTCGTCCCCACCCGGCGCGCCGTGGTCCTGCTGGTGCGCGAGAAGGCCGAACTGGTGCACACCGACGGCCGGCGCTGGGCCTCGGCCCGGGCGAGCGTTCCCGTTCCCTCGGTGATTCGGCTGCTCCACTACGTCAAGGTGCCCTACGAGCGGCGGGTGCCGCTGAGCCGCCGGGCGGTGTTCGCCAGGGACCGGCAAACCTGCCAGTACTGCGCTGCCACCGCGGAGAACCTGGACCACGTCCTGCCGCGATGCCGCGGCGGGGCCCACACCTGGGAGAACGTCGTCGCCGCCTGCCGATCGTGCAACACCCGCAAGGGCGATCGCACACCCGACGAAGCCGGCCTCAGCCTGCTCGCCGCCCCGCGAGCGCCGCGCCGGCTGGGATGGCTGTTGATCGGCCTGTCGGCCCCGCCTCATCCATCCTGGGAGGCCTACCTCGAGGACGCCGTCTGAAGGGACGGCCGGCTAGGTGCCCGAGACGCGGTCGGCGGCCTGCAGGTCGGCCCGGATGCGACCCCGGCGCTTGCGGAAGGCCCGCCACGCCCAGCTGAACAGGCGGCTGAGGATGATGCCCGCCAGGAAGGTGGCCAGCAGGATCAGCCAGAGCGGGGCACTCCAGCCCCACCCGGCGAACTTGAGCTGGGCGGAGGCCGTGTTGGAGAAGACCAGGATCAGGGTGGGCACCAGGATGAGCAACAGGAAAAAGAGCGGGCCCGCCCACAGGTTGGGGGTTTCCTTGGCCCGGGCGGCGGCGCCCCGGTCGAGAGGCTCGGTCACTTCTTCTCCTCCTCCTCCGGCTGTGAGCCCAGACTAGGAG
>JALOLI010000351.1 GCA_025456165.1 Acidimicrobiia bacterium
ACCAGGCTGCAGTGGCAGTAGGCCGCCCGGCGCGCCGCGGCGTCGGGGGCCGCCTTCCAGCCCTCCTGGTCCACCGGGTCCTTGGTCACATAGATCGTGTCGCCGACCCGGACCGGGGACTCGTACCAGGACTGCCCCTGGACCGTGGTGTCGAGGCGCATGTCGACCAGCAAGGCATCCAGGCTGCCCAGTTCCCGATAGCGAGCCCGCATCTGCTCGATGCGCCACTCGGGGAAGCGGTGGGCGCAGCCCTTGACCGCCGCCCGTCGCACGGCGGCGTCGGGCACGGCGGCGTCGAGGCGCCCCAGCACCTCGCCCGCCCAGGCGGCCCACTCCCCCGGTAGGTCGGCCGCCGCCGGGCAGGGGGTGGTGCCCATCACGCGACGGCGCACCGCCGGGCCGGCAGCACGATCCAGGCCGGCTGACAGCTGCCCGGCCCATCCCGGCATCATGATCGGCACCCGCACCTCGACCTCGTGGTCGGCCTCGACCGGCTCCAGCTCCGACCGCTCCTCGAGGAACACCACGGCATAGGGAGGATCGGTGGTCAGGTCGATCGCGTCCCGGCCGGCGGCGTCGAACACCTCGCGAAAGACGGCGCCTGGGGAGTCCACCGGCCCCCGCCGCCGCACGCAGTAAGCGTGATGGGCCGGGATCAGGTGGGTCCTGACCCCGCCGCCCTCGATCTCGTCGTCCACCGGGTACGCGGCCTCCAGGTGGCAGGCCCCGCCCGGGTCCCGGCCGCGATACAGGACCGTGGCCGGCCCGATCACCGCCTCCTGGGCGACGGCCCGCAGGCGGGTGAAGCGCTCCGGCAAGCGGGTGAAGCGCTCCGGCAATTCCTCGAACTGGCCCAGGAACCGAATGCCGGCGAGCAGCGCGCCCGGGATCCGCCGCTCGGCGGCGCGCACTTCGATGTTGGTCATGGCGCTCCTTCCCGGCCGGCTCCGCGGCGGGCTTCGGGCCCCACGCTAGGACGCCCGGTGTCTCCGCTGCGTAACGGGCGCCGGTCCTCCGCCTCCCCGCCTGGGTGGGCCGCAGGCGGTAGGGTGAGGCCCGCCAGCATGAGCGCACCGATCCCCGTCGTCCCGGTCATCCTCTCCGGAGGCTTCGGCACCCGCCTGTGGCCGGCCTCCCGCAAGCGCCAGCCCAAGCACCTGCTGCCGTTGCGCGAGGAGCACCGTGGAGCGCACCCGCGGCCTGCCCGGAGTCACCTCTCCTCTCATCGCCTGCAACGAGGACCACCGGCCGGGGATCCAGCGCGACCTGCACCGCGCCGGCTACGACGACGCCACGATCATCCTCGAGCCGGTGGGCCGCAACACCGCCCCGGCGGTGGGGACTGCGGCCCTCCACCTGGCCCAGCGCTACGGCCAGGCGATCATGCTGGTGCTGCCCGCCGACCACGTCGTCGCCGACGAGGAGTCCTTCGCCCGGGCCGTCAGCGTGGCCGTGCCGCAGGCCGAGCAGGGGTACCTGGTCACCTTCGGCATCGTCCCCACCCACCCGGCCACCGGCTACGGCTACATCCGCACCGGGGAGAAGATCAGCGGGTCGGTACGGGCGGTGGCCCGCTTCGTCGAGAAGCCGAAGCAGGCCGTGGCGACCCGCTTCCTCCGCTCCGGCGGCTACCTCTGGAACAGCGGGATGTTCGTATTCTCGACGGGGGCACTCATCGAGGAGATGTCCCGGCACGCCCCGGAGGTGCTGGCCGCCTGCCGCGCCGCCCTGGCCGGGGCGGAGCGGCGCAACGGGTTGATCCTGCTCGACGAGAAGGCCTTCGCCGCCGCGCCTTCCATCTCGATCGACTACGCCGTCATGGAGCGCACCCGCCGGGCGGCGGTGGTCGGACTGGATGCCGGCTGGAGCGACGTGGGCGACTGGGCGGCCTTGTGGGACCTCGCCGAGCAGGACGCCGACGGCAACGCCGTGGCCGGGGACGTGATCGCCCTCGGCGTGCACCGGTCGCTGCTGCGGTCCGGGAAGCGCCTGGTCGGCGTGATCGGCCTGGACGACGTGGTCGTGGTGGAGACCGGGGACGCCGTCCTGGTGGCGGCCCGTGACCACGCCCAGGAGGTCAAGGCACTCGTGGAGCGCCTCCAGGCGGAGGGACGGCCCGAGTTCGAGTCGGACGGCACCGATTGGTACACCTGGGGTACTTCCGCCACGGTGCTCCGCGAAGGTGGCATGACGGTGCGCCGAGTGACGGTCGACCCGGGGAACGAGGCTCCTTTCGGCGCCCCCGCCACCCTGCATTGCATCGTGACCCGGGGCCGGGCCCGTCTCACGCTGGGGACCAGCGGCCGCAACCTGGGGCCGGGCAACGCCGCCATGGTGCCGGCCGGGGCGAACTGTCGCGTGGCCAACACCGGCGGCGAACCGCTCGAACTGCTGCTGGTGCAGGTGGGGGCGTAGGGCCGGGCCGGCTAGGCCTGTTTCCAGAGATCCTCGGCGGCGCGCCCGGCTCGCTCGTGCCCGGCGCGTCCCAGGTCGGCCAGGATCCCGGCGTACTCGTCGCAGAGGTCGCCGTACTCGCCCAGGATCGGCAGGAACTGCTCGTGCCCCTCGAGGGACCGGAAAAGGTACTCGGGCGGGTGGTAGTCGGAGCGCACGTAGGCCCGGCTGCAGGTGCGCCGGACGTGGCGCCGATAGCCGTGCTTGTCCAGCACGTGCCCTGCGGTGCCCAGCAGCAATCGCAGGCGTGTCTCCAGGAACGAGGGCACGGTCACCTGACGCTTGGCGCTGCCGGTCTTCGCTCCGTAGAAGCCGGCGGCGATCGGCGCTCCCCCGGCCCAGCGGTGGGGCCACGCTCCCGGCGCCCCGGCGCGCTTGCGCACCAGATCGGGAGTGGCGGCCGTGAGCCCGCTGAGGGCGGCACGCAAGCGGGCCAGGCCTTCCTGCCCCATTTCCTGGGTGATCTCCGGCGCTCCCGACACGGCGGCGTCCACCGCGGCCGCGAAACGCTCTGCCACCCAGGGGGTGATGGCGTCCAGATAGCGGGCCGCGGCCTCTTCCATGCGC
>JALOLI010000079.1 GCA_025456165.1 Acidimicrobiia bacterium
CGGCTTCATCAGTGCGAGTTCGGGCTCGCCGATGAGGTGCCGGGTGGCCGCGCTGAGGGGGAGGTGCAGGCTGACGACGTCGGCCTCGGCGAGCAGGGCCTGCAGATCGCGGTAGCCGATGCCCAGTTCGGCTTCCTCGTCTTCGCTCAGCCTCCGCACGTCGTAGTAGACCAGCGATGCCTCAAAGCCTCGCAGCCGCCGGGCCAGGGCCCGGCCGATGTTCCCCAGGCCCACCAGTCCGACGGTCTTGCCGCCGATCTCGTAGCTCATCCGGGACGTGCTGAACGGGGACTCCCAGGCGCCGCGGCGCACCCTGGCGGCCACCGAGGTCAGCTGGCGGTACGAGGCGAGGATCAGCAGGATGATGTGCTCGGCCACGGACGGGGCATTGGCCCCGCCGTTGGTGGCCACCGGGATGCCGCGGCGCTTCGCCAGGGCAACATCCATCTCGTCGTAGCCGGCGCTGAGCAACTGAATGAGCCGCACCTTGCCGCGGGCGGCATCCAGGACGGCGGGCGTCACCGCCCCGGCCAGGGCCAGGATGAAGTCCGCTTCGCCGACAACGGCCAGGGCGCCGTCGGGATCACCGGCCGGGTCGGCCCATACCACCTCGACCTCCTCCGGGGTGTAGCGGCCGCCGACCTCCATCACCGGGCCGGTGAGCCGGGGCAGCACGGCAACCCGGGGCCGCCGCGCCGGGCTCGCCTCGTCTCCCCCACTTCCGTACATCGACCCACCTCCGCGGCGCGGGCTGAGTCGGCCGGCCCGAGATCGGGTCGGTGGCCCGCATCGGTTTGTGCCTCCCAGTCTCCCACCGGGAAGGCGAGGATGCCAGCAGCGCCGGCCCGCACAGATATGCCGCAGGTGCGCGAGACTCGCGGCGGAGGCGATGATGCGGCGCACCGTGGCGGTGGTCCTGGCGGCCGGCTTGCTGGCGGCGGGATGTGACGCGGGCGGCGGGGAAGGAACCACGGTCCCGGCCACAGCCCCCACGACAACTACCTCCACAACCACCACCGCACCTACCACCACCACGACCACGACGACCGCCCCGCCCCCGACCACGACCACCACCACCACGATGCCCACGACGACCACGACCACCCTCCCCGAGGGCTTCCCGGCGGAGGGGCGGGTGAACGTCCTGCTCATGGGCGCCGACTCCGGCATCGGCCGGCGCGGCGTCCGCACCGACACGATGATGGTGCTCTCCATCGACCCGGCCACCGGGGGGGTGGCGATGTTCGGCATCCCCCGCAACCTGTGGGGGCTCCCCTTTCCTCCCGGGCACCCCGCCGCCGGGTCCTTCGACTGCGGCGACTGCTTCGGCGGGATCGCCAACGAGATCTACCAGTGGGCTGCCGGGCGGCCCGACCTGTTCGGCGAGGAGGACCCGGGGGCGGCCGCCGCCAAGGTCATCTTCGGCCACTTCCTCGGCCTAGAGATCCACTACTACGCCCTGGTGGACCTGCAGGGCTTCGTGGATGTCGTCGACGCCGTCGGCGGGATCGACATCCGGGTCCTCCAACCCATCTCCGACGAGGAGTACCCCAACGTGGACGGCACCTTCTCGGAGATCGACCTGGCCCCGGGCACCTACCACATGGACGGCCACGAGGCCCTCTACTACGCCCGCTCCCGCCACTCGTCGGACGACTTCAACCGCATGGCCCGCCAGCGCTGCGTCCTGCAGGCGCTGGCCCGGCAAGTGAGCCCGCTGACCTGGCTAGGCCGCCTCGCGGTCATCCGGGAGGCGGTGGCCACCGACCTGCCCCCGGCGGTGGCTATCTACCTGATCGAACTGCTCCCCGACTTCGACACCGCCGCCATCGTCGCCATCCGCTTCATGCCCGATGCCCCGGAGTTCGCCGGGACCGAGTCCACCTACCTCGCGGGGTGGACCGCCGACCGGTACCCCATCCCCGACCGGGACTTGATCGCGGCGACGGTGGCCGCGGTCCTGGGCCTGCCCCCGGCCGAGGCCATCGCCCAGCTCGGCCTGCAACCCCTCGAAGCCGTCTGCGGGGCAGTGGAACCCTGACGCGGCGGCTGCTGGGGGGGACGTCCGGCGGCGGGCGTCCCGCCCTGCCGTCAACGCGATCGGGGACCGGCGCTGCCGGTGGCGCGCTGCCGCTGCGGCTGGCAGACTGCCGGGCATGACGGGTAGGGCCCGCAGGCGCTGGCTCCTCGCCGGCGGGGTGCTGCTGATTCTGGCGACGGCGGCGGCCGTGGTCCTCTTCCTCTTCTGGGACCGGGCCACCCCGGCCGACCGCCAGGAGGTGGCGGCCACCCTGGTGACCGGCGCCGGGCAACCCGGCGACTACGGCCTGTACGAGTACGCCACCACCGGGTACGAGACCACCGACGCGCTGGGAGGAAGCCGGCACGACTACCCCGGCCGCACCTACCTGACCATCCAGCCGGGGGGTTGCGGGACGCTGGTGCGCTGGGAGGCGCTGCAGCAGCGGTGGGACGAGTGGGACTACTGCCCCGACGGCAGCCTGGCCGGCAGGCGCAACTATCACGAGTGGTTCACCATCGGCAATCTCGAAGTGTGGGCCTGCACGCCGCCGATCCCCGGCGGCGGCGAGCCCGGTGACACCTGGGAAGGCGCCTGCACCCGGGCTCAGGGCACCAACGTCGAGGCCGGCGCCGACAGCACCGCCTACGAGGTCATCGGCTACGAGACCCTCACCGTCGGGGGCGAGGAGGTCGAGACCCTGCACCTGCGCACCACCGCCGCCGGCATCGGCGGCTCCGACAGCAGCGACACCACCGACACCTGGGTCCTTCCCGGCACCCGGCTCATCGTGCGCCAGCTGGCGGTCGGCTCCAGCGTGAGCCAGAGCCGCATCGGGCCGGTGCGCTACTACGAGGAGTACGAGATCAACCTCGTGTCTCTCTACCCATAGGGCTGATGGGGCCCGCCGCGTCGGCGGGAGACCACCCTGGCGCCGCCTCGCCATTATGGGAAATCCCCTATTGTGTGAAATGCTGGCGAGTCATACACTGCCGCCCATGACAGCGCGGATCGACCTCACCATCGACAAGCAAGGGCGGATGTCCGTGGGCCGCTTGGGCCTCACCGAGGGTCACGCGGTGGCCGAGCCCCTCCCCGATGGCTCGGGTTGGGTGCTCCGCCCGGCACGGCTGCTCACTGAGGCCGAGCTCGATGTGCTGTCGCAACCGGGTGCCGAGGATGCCATCCGGCGCTCCATCGAGGACCTGGCGGCGGGACGCACCCGGCCGGGCTCGCGACGCCGGGGCGAGGCCTGAAAGGTGCGCCTGCCGCTGGTCTTCACCGCGGCCTTCATCGCGTCCTACGACGCCGTGCCGGGGCCCGACGTCGCTGCCGTCAACCGGATGCTCGACGACCTCGAGGAGCGGCACGGCCAACCGGAGATGCGCAGCGTGATCCATGTGGGAGCGGCGGTGCTGTTCGCCACCCCCCGCGTCTACGCCCCGCGAGGGGTGTACCGGATCACCTGGTGTTACGACGACCGCAAGCGTCCGACGGCCGTTGCCTGCATCACGGTGGCCTCGATCGAGGCGTAGGGAGCCCCTCCCCCCGGGGCTAGCCTGACGGGGCGATGCCCGGATGGCGGATCCCGTTAAGGCTGTCTCCGGACGGACGGCACAGCACGGCCGCGCAGCCCGTCATGTTGTCCGGGGCGCTGATGCTGTGCCTCGTCTCCTCGGGATGCGGCGGGGCCGCCGTCTCCTTGACCCTCCCACCGGTCACCACGACGACCGAAACCGTCACCACGACGAGCGCCGCGACCACGACCGCGCCGCCGTCGAGCACCATCACCACTGCGGCCACCACCACGACCCGGCCCCTCGAGCCCTGGCAGGTCCCGGGGCGCCGCTACTACTTCCCCATCCAGCCGCCGGAGGCGGCCACCTACAGCGACGCCCACCACGACTACCCGGCGGCCGACATCTTCGCCCCGGCAGGGACGGCGGTGGTGGCGGTGACCGACGGCGTAGTGGACGAGTTGCGCCGCCTCGATCCCTGGGACCCCGGGGTGGACGACCCGGCCACTCGCGGCGGCCGCTTCGTCAGCATCGTGGGCGACGACGGGGTTCGGTACTACTGCTCGCACCTGGAGTCGGTGGTGCCGGGCCTCCGGGCCGGCGACCGGGTCGCCGCCGGCCAGGTGCTCGGCGCCCTGGGCAACAGCGGCGACGCCGTCACCACCCCGCCCCACTGCCACTTCGGCATCTCCCGGCCGCTCGGCCCGGGCGACTGGGAGGTGCGGCGGGGCGAAGTGTGGCCGTACCGCTACCTCCAGGCCTGGGCCCGGGGGGAGGACCTGACCCCGGCGCTCCCGGGAGGCTGAGCCACCGCCGGGCGGCCGGGTGTAGTGTCGGCAGCCGGGGTCTGCCGAGGAGGGTGGAATGGAACCGGTCCCCTTCACCGAGAAGTCCTACTGGCTGAGCACCCGGCCCTACACGCCCGGCCCGCCGCTGGCCGGGGATCTCGACGTCGACGTCGCGGTCATCGGGGCCGGATACACCGGCCTGACCAGCGCCTACTTCATCAAGGAGGCGGAGCCCGGCCTGCGAGTGGCCCTGCTGGAGGCCGACGTCGTCGGCTCCGGAGCGAGCGGGCGCAACGGCGGCTTCTCGATGACGAAGGTGGGGATGATGCACTCCATCACCGCGCTGCGCTTCGGCAAGACGCGGACCGTGGAGGCGCACGAGTACGCCGAGCGGGCGGTGGACCTGGTGCACCGCCTGGTCGAGGAGCTGGGCTTCGACTGCGACTACGAACACCCCGGCTACCTGTGGGTGGCCACCTCGGAGAAGCACCGCCGGCGCCTCTACAAGGAGATCGAACTCGTTCACCGGCTCGGCATCTCGGGCATCTCGCTGATCGACTCCCACGAACTGCGCCAGCGGGTCAACAGCCCCCTCTACGTGGGTGGGGCGTGGTGGGAGCCCAACTGCGGCATCCTGAACCCGGCGAAGCTGGCCTGGTCGTGGCGCGACGCCGCGGCGGGGCGCGGCGTCGAGATCTACGAGCGCACCCCGGTGGCTGCCGTGGAGCCGGTCGCCGGCCGATCCGTCCTCACTACGCCCGCGGGGCGAGTCACGGCGCGCAAGGTGGTGTTCGCCACCAACGCCTGGTCCCATCAGCTCGCCCAGCTCGAGAAGAAGCAGGTGCCGATCTGGACCTACATCGTCATGACCGAGCCCCTCACCGAGGCGCAGCGAGAGGCGATCCGCTGGCACGGCCGCGAGGGAGTCGAGGACTTCCGCGACCTGGTCCATTACTACCGGCTCACCGCGGACAACCGCATCGTCTGGGGCGGGCGGGACGTGGGCCTCAGCCGTGACGGCACCATGGACCACGATCGCGACGACGCCATCTTCGCTGCATTGCGCGAGGACCTGCGGCGCACCTTCCCGGCACTCGCCGGCATCAGCTTCACCCACGAGTGGGGCGGGCCGGTATCGGCGCCGCTCGACCTGTTCCCGGTCATCGGGCATGCCGGCACCCCGGACCAGGTCTTCGTCCTGGGGTGCGTGGGCCACGGGGTGTCGATCACCCACCTGCACGGCCAGACGGTGCGCGACCTGGTGCTCGAGCGCGACACCGATCTGACGCGGGTCTTCTTCGTAGACCGCCGGGTGCTCCCCTGGCCTCCCGGTCCGCTGGGCGGTGCCGCGGCTCGCGCCATCGCCGGCTTCATGCGCTGGGAAGACCGCCGCTACGACGTGCTGCCGCCCGGGCGGTGAGCGAGGGGTCGTCCGGGGCGGGCCCTCCCCAGGCTCGGTCCGGCCGGCCGCCGGCCGGGCAGCCCAGTTCCGCCCGTCTCCGGCGCTGCCGGCCGAGTAGCGTTCGGTCGCGCGGCCGCGGGCGCGATCCGGCCGCGCAGGGCAGGTGCGCGATGCGATGGGTCCTCGGCCGGACGGCACTGGTGCTGGCGTTGCTCGTGGTGGTGGTCCCGGCCTGCGGCGGCGACGCCGCTCCCACGACCACCACCACGACCACCCTCATCCCGAGCACGACCACTACGACGGAGGTGGTGGTAACCACCACGGCTCCCCCGGCGACCACGACTACGACGCTGCCGAGCGGTCCCCCCATCGCCGAGGAGGGCGATCGCAACGAGATTGTCGAAGCCGTCCAGTCCCTGCTCAACTGCAACGGGTTCGGCG
>JALOLI010000080.1 GCA_025456165.1 Acidimicrobiia bacterium
TCGGCGGCGAAGCGGCGGCGGCCGGCGTCGGGCTCCACCAGGAGCACCTCTCCGCCGCCGGCCCGGGCCACCAGGGCGATGAGCTGACCGACCGGCCCGCCCCCGATCACGACGACCTTCTCGCCGGCGGCGAGGGAGGAGCGACGCACGTCGTGGACCGCCACCGCCAGGGGCTCGACCAGCGCCGCCTCGTCCAGCGGCAGCCGGGCCGGCAAGGGGAAGACGACGGATGCCGGGACCTCCCAGCGCTCCTGCAGGGATCCGGGGGCGTCGATGCCCAGGAAGGCGAGCCGGTAGCAGACTTGGATGTTCCCGCTCCGACACGCCCGGCACTCACCGCAGGTGGCGATCGGCATCACCGTGACCGGATCTCCCGGAGCCACCGTGCCCACGCCGGAGCCGATGGCGGCCACCACTCCCGACATCTCGTGGCCCATGGCGAGGGGGAGCTTCACCCGATGCGCCATCTGCCCGTGGAAGAGGTGGAGGTCGGTGCCGCACAGGCCGGTGAAGGCCACCTCTATCGCCACCCGTCCCGGCCCGGGGGGCGTCGCCGCCAGGCCGGTGGCGGTGGTGAACTCGCGGTTCCCGATGAAGTGGGCGGCCCGATACCCGGCGCTCATCGCCCCATCCAGCCGCCGTCGACCGGGATGATCGCTCCGTGCACGTAGGAGGACGCCTCCGAGGCCAGGAACACCACTGGGCCCTTGAAGTCCTCCGGCTCGCCCCAGCGCCCGGCCGGGATGCGGGAGAGGATGGCCGCCGAGCGCACCGGGTCGGCGCGCAGGGCGGTGGTGTTGTCGGTATTGATGTAGCCGGGGGCGACCCCGTTCACGTTGACGCCCTTCGGAGCCCACTCGTTGGCGAAGGCGCGGATGAGCCCGGCCACGCCGTGCATGGCGGCGGTGTAGGCCGGGACCAGGATCCCGCCCTGGGAGGAGAGGACCGAGGCGGTGAAGATGATCTTCCCCGAGCCCCGCTCCACCATCCGCTTGCCCATCTCCCGGGTGAGGAGGAACTTGGCGGTGAGGTCGATCTCGATGAGGTCGTCCCACCACTCGTCGGGGTAGTCGGCGGCGGCGACGCGGCGGATCTCCCCGGCATTGTTCACCAGGATGTCGGGCACCCCATGCTCGGCTTCCACCCGGCCGAGGAAGGCGTAGACCGCCGCCCGGTCCCGGAAGTCGCACCGGTAGCCGGTGAAGCGCCGCCCCGCCGCCTCGACGCGCCGGCGGGCTTCGCCGCCGTCGTCCTCCATGTTCACGCTGACCCCGATGATGTTCGCCCCGGCCTCGGCCAGGCCTTCGGCGACGGCGAGGCCGATGCCCCGGCGGCAGCCGGTGACCAGGGCGAGGCGCCCTTGGAGCCCGAAGCCGAGGTCAGCCACGGGCGGCCTTCACGATCTCGACGTAGCGCCGGGCCAGGTCGGTCAGAGAGGCCCAGTCGGCCGACTTGATGAACTCCTTCTTGACCAGGGCGCTGCCGACGCCCAAGCACACCGCCCCGGCCTTGATCCAGGAGGCGGCGGTGTCGAGGTCCACGCCGCCGGTGGGGGTCAGGCGGATGTGGGGGAGCGGGCCCTTGAGGTCTCTGAAGTAGGTGGGCCCGAAGTGGTTGGCGGGGAACACCTTGACGATGTCGGCTCCGGCCGACCAGGCGGTGACGATCTCGGTGGGGGTCAGGGCCCCCGGCATCACCGGGCGGTCGTAGCGGTGGGCCATCGTGATCGTCGCCGGGTCGAGCGAGGGCGAGACCACGAACTGGGCGCCGGCGAGGATGGCCGCCCGGGCGGTCTCGGCGTCCAGCACCGTCCCCACGCCGATGAGGGCCTCGTCGCCGATCGCCGCGGTGGCCTGGGCGATGGCCTCGATGGCATTCGGGGTGGTCATGGTGATCTCGCAAGCGGTGACCCCGCCGGCGACCAGCGCTCGGCAGGTGTCCACCAGTTGCTTGCCCGAGTCGGCGCGGATGACGGCCACCACGCCGGTGGCTTCGATCTCCGCCAGTACGGCGGCGCGATTGCGTGCCATTGCGGTTCCCTCTCTCAGAGTCGGACCATGGTGAAGCCGCCGTCGATGACGATCACCTGGCCGGTGGCGTAGGGGATGTCGCCCCGGGCCAGGGCGGCGGCCGCCCGGCCGATGTCGTCGGGGGTGCCCCAGCGCCGGTTCAGGGTTATCCCCCCGGCGATGAGCTTGGTGTACTTGTCGGTGACCGGGGCCGTCATGTCCGTGGCGATGATCCCCGGACGAATCTCGTAGCAGTCGATGTCGAACTCGGCCAGCCGCGAGGCCCACAACTGGGTCCCCATGGCGAGGGCAGCCTTGCTGATGCAGTAGTCGCCCCGGTTGGTGGTGACCACCTTCACGTTCATGGAGGTCACGTTGATCATGACTCCCCGGAACGAGGGGTCGGCCTCCTTCTGCTTGATCATCACGTGCGCCGCCGCCTGGCACAGGAACCAGGGCCCCTTCGCGTTGACCGCCATCACCCGGTCGAAGTTGGCCTCGGTGGCCTCCAGGATGTCGAGGCGCCCGGGGGAGGTCATGCCGGCGTTGTTCACCAGCACATCGAGGCGGCCGAAGGCAGCCATGGTGTCCGCCATGACCTGCTCCCGGTCGGCGGTGCTCCCCATGTCGCCGCGGCTGTAGACCGCTTCGACGCCGTGGCCGCGCAGTTCCTCGAGAGCGCCTTGCACGGTCCCGGGCTCGCGCACCCCGTTGATGACCAGGGAGCAGCCGTCGGCGGCGAGGTGGCGGGCGATCCCGAAGCCGATGCCGCGGGAGCCTCCGGTGACCAGTGCGACCTTGTTGGCCATGTGCCCTCTCTCCTCAGGATCCGAAGAACGTGTAGTAGGGCTCGCCGGCGGCCAGGCGCTGGGTGTACAGCGCTGCCTCGACGAGGTGGTAGTCCCCCCACATGACCGACTCGCCGCAGGGGATGCGCCGTCCCGGCGGGATGTAGTCCCAGCCGCGCGGGCGGTGGTACACCCCATGCAGGAGCAGCCCCTGGTGCTCCGGGTCGGTGCTCAGGTAGGGCTCCCGGAGCAGGGTGCGCAGCACGGTCAGGCCGGCGCGGCGGTAGCGCTCCCCGGCGGCGTCGCCCCGCGCCTGGAGGTAGTGGCCCAGCCGCATGAGGCCCTGGGCGGCAATGGCGGCCGCCGAGGAGTCCACCGGCTCGTGGTCGTTGCAGGGCTCGGCCGGGCGGGCCAGGTAGTCGCCCATGGCCGCCAGGCCGGGCGCCCCGGTGTCCCAGTAGGGCACGCCGTCGGCGGGAGTGTTCTCGATGTAGAAGTCGCACGAGGCCCGGGCCGCCCGCAGCATCATGGCCTCGATGTCGGCCCGGCCGCCGAGGGGGTCCAGGTCGGCATCGGCGACGGTGTCGAGGAACTCGAGCTCCTCGGTGTAGCCGCTCATGATCCAGGCCAGGCCCCGGGTCCAGGTGCTGAAGGCGGAGTAACCCTGGTGGGTGGCGGGGGTGCGGAAGCGGCCGTCGTTGCGGTTGAACACCGCCTCGTGGGCCACCCGACCCCAGACGTCGTAGGTGTCGCGACCCTCGCCGTAGAAGACGTTGTACTTCGCCGTGGTTCGGGCGTGCTGCACCAGGCGGTCGAGCAGAGAGATCGACACGTCGTTCTCGCCCTGCAGCCGGTGCCCCAGGCGATGGGATAGGGCGAGGGCGCGCATCGAGCGGATCGTGTCGCAGAACAGGGAATGGGGCCCGTTGAACGAGCAGACGTACCCCGTGCCGTCGCTGGTGACTCCCCAGCGGGCCGCCTGAACGGCCCCGCTGACCTTGAGGGCCAGTTCGTAGAAGGCGAGCTCCCACTCGTTGCGGGGGAGGCGCCCCTCCAGCACCAGGCGGCGCAGGTTGCCGTAGGTGCTGACGTTGTTGAAGCCGTGGTCGTGCACCCCGATGTGGCTCAGGTGCGGGGCCATGTGGGCCACCGTCCCCCGCCGTCCCAACTCCAGCAGACTCTCGTCGCCGGTGGCGTCGAACTGCAGGATGGCCCAGCCGTACTGGAAGCCCTGGGTCCACTCGGTCCATCCCTGGGAGGTGTAGCGACCGGCCACGGTGAACACCGGGGACCCCTTCTCCACCGGGTAGGTCTCGCACAGCCGGCGAACCTTCACCCCGGACAGGGGCCAGAAGCGCTCCAGGTCGGGTCGCAGGGAGGCCGGCTCGAGGGTGCTGTCGATCTGGATCATGGCTGCCGGTGCCTCCTCTAGCGCTTGATGCGGGCGCCGCCGCCCCCGACGATGTGCTCGAGCTCTTCCCGGGTGATCTGGCTGGTGTCGCCCCGGGTGGTCTGCAGGAGGGCCCCATGGGCGGTCCCGTAGCGGACCGCGGCCTCCGGGTCCTTCCCGGCCAGGAAGGCGTAGGCGAACCCGCTGGCGAAGCCGTCGCCCCCGCCGACCCGGTCCTCGATGATCATTCGCTCGAAGCGCGGCCCGGTGTGGAAGGTGCCGGTCTCGGCCCAGTAGAGGATCGCCGACCAGGTGTTCTCGCTGGCGCTGAGCACCTCGCGCAGGGTGGTGCCCACCACCGCCAGGTTGGGGAAGTCGGCGGCCACCCGCCGCACCATGGCCTGGTAGTTCTCCACCGGGAGCGCCTTGAGGTGCTCGTCGGTGCCCTCCACCTCATAACCCAGCACCTTCTGGAAGTCCTCCTCGTTGCCGATCAGGCAGTCGATGAAGGGAATCAGGGGCCGGGTGGTGGCGATGGCAGTCGGGCTGTCCCACAACTTGGAGCGGAAGTTCAGGTCGTAGGAGACGACGGTGCCGGCGTCGTGGGCGGCGCGCACCGCCTCGGCGACGACCTCGCGACAGGAAGGGCTGAGGCAGGCGAAGATGCCTCCCGTGTGGAACCAGCGCACCCCGCGCTCGCCGAAGAGGCGGGCCCAATCGACGTCGCCGGGCTTCATCTGCGAGGTGGCGGAATGCCCGCGGTCGTACAGAGACACGCTCCCGCGCGGCCCGGCGCCGACCTCGGTGAAGTTCAGCCCCATGCGCGCCTTGCGGCCCACCCCGTCGTAGGGGACGGTCACCGCCTGGGAGATGTCGACCCCGGCCGCCCGGGCGTGGTTGCGCACGATGCGACCCAGGGGGTTGTCCACCAGGCCGCCCACCCACCCGGTGCGCAAACCCAGGCGCGACAGGGCGTAAGCCACGTTGTACTCCCCGCCGCCGACGTGGACCTCGAAGTGGGGGGCGAACTCGATGCGGTCGTGGCCGGGCGGGCTGAGGCGGATCATGCACTCGCCCAGGCTGACCAGGTCGAACTCGCACTCGTCCGCCGGCCTGATCTTCAGCGCCATGTTCTTCCTTCCCGCCGTCCGGTGATGGTCGGGGCCCACGGCAGTGGGCCCCGACCATCCAGGTGCGAGCGTGTTCGGCTCAGTGCTCGTGGACGAGCACACCGCGCAGGTTGATGCCGGCGTGCATGTCGGCGTAGCCCTGATTGATGTCGTCCAGCTTGTAAGTGCGGGTCACCATGTCGTCGAGGTTGAACTTGCCGTCCGTGTACATCTTGGCCAGGTTGGGGATGTCGAAGTTGAAGTTCGAGTTCCCGTAGAGCACCCCGCGCAGCTGCTTGGCGAAGACGACCAGGTCGGCGGCATCGATGGGAATGGGCTCGTTCTTGCCGATGCCGGCGCCCAGGCCGACGACGGCGCAAATGCCGCGCTTGCGGATGGTGGAGAAGGCCTCGGCGATGTGGTGTGGCTTGGTGATCCCGACCGTGACCACGGCGGAATCGACGCCCTGGCCGTTGGTCTCGTGGGCGATGAGCTCCCGCGCCTCATCGATGGTGGCGAACGCATGGGTGGCGCCGAAGGCCTTCAGGGCCATCTCCCGCTTGAAGGGGGCGGGGTCGATAGCGATGTTGATGCGGGCGCCGATGATGGCCGCGCCCTGCACCGAGTTCATGCCCACGCCGCCGCAGCCCATGGTCAGGCAGACGAAGCCGGGCTGAGCCTCGGCCACCCGGGTCATGGCCCCGAAGCCGGTGGGCACGCCGCAGCTGATGAGGCAGCCCTTCTCGGGCGGGAAGTCGTCGGAGACCTTGACCGCCTGCTCCTCGGGGGCGACGAGCCAGTTGGCGAAGGTCCCCAGGCGCAGATTGGCGCCGATGCCCTTGCCCTTGTAGTGGAAGC
>JALOLI010000081.1 GCA_025456165.1 Acidimicrobiia bacterium
TGCTGGATGATCACCGCCACCCGAAAAAGCCCGAAGGCGTGGTAGAAGGCCAGGTCGCCCACATCGAAGCCGGTGGCGGCGGCGTAGCGGGCCACCACCTCGGAGCGGGGCAGGACGCGGCTCAGGCTGGCCCCACCAGAAGCGAACAGCGCGTACAGGGCGTCGCCCGGCTCGGCCCAGTAGGCCAGGGTGCCGCCCAGGTCGATGAGTGGGTCGCCCAGGGTGGCCATGTCCCAGTCGAGCACTGCCACGACCTCGCCCCGGTCGGACACGATCAGGTTGTCCAGTTTGAAGTCGTTGTGGAGCAGCACCGCCGTCTGCGGCTCGGGGATCGCCCCGGGGAACCAGGCCCCCAACTCCTCCATGGCCGCCACGTCTTCGTGCTTGGCCCGATTCCAGCGATCCACCCAGCCGGCCACCTGGCGGCCGGCGAAGCCCTCGGGCCGGCCCAGGCGCTCCAAACCGAGGGCCCGGTAGTCGACTCGATGCAGTTGGGCCAGGGCGTCCACCACGTTCTCCGCCAGGCGCCGGCGGAAGCCGTCGTCGTCGGGGAGGGCCGCCGGCCAGGTCTCGCGCACCACGGTGCCCCGCCGCCGCTCCATCACGAAGAAGGGGGCACCCATGACCTCCGGGTCGGTGCACAGCAGGAAGGCCTGCGGCGCCGGCGGGTAGGCGCGGTGCAGCACGGAGAGGACGGCGTGCTCCCGTGCCATGTCGTGGCTCCCGGGCGCCACCGGACCCAGGGGCGGCCGGCGCAGCACCAGTTCCCGGCCCCCCACCCGGGCCAGGTAGGTGAGGTTGGCCCGCCCTCCGGGGAACTGGGCGAACTCGATGGGAGCATCCCCCACGACCTCGGGGAGATGGGCCCGCAGGTAGTCGGCGACGAGTTCCTCGTCGAAGCGCTCTTCGGGCCGGACGGGCGCCGTGTCCACGACGAGGAGCCTACGCCCCCGGCGCCGGGGCCGCCGACAAGCCCAGGAAGCCGAGGATGGCCCCGGCGAACTCACCCGGATGGGTGAGCAGCGCCTCGTGCCGGGCGCCCTCGATCTCCACGGTGGCCGCCCCGGGGATCAGCCCGGCTGTGTCCCGCTGCCGGGCCGGCGGGACCAGCTGGTCGCGCGCCGGCACCACGCAGAGCACGGGCAGGTCGAGACGCCCCACCCAGGGCCGGGAGTCGAACCGGGCCAGGGCGAAGCCGGACTGGTGGTGCAGTTCGGGATCGCGGGCCTTGAGCACGTCCCACAGCCAGGCCCCCTGCTCCGGCGGCACTGCGCCCGAGCGCAACAGGTAACGATGCATCGCCCAGGGCACGGCGTCCATGCCGATGCGGGCCAGCGCCCGCTGCAGCATCATGCCGGCCGCGGCAGCCCGGGGCCGGGTTACCAGGTGAGTCGCCGTGGCCGCCAGGACCAGGCGCTCCACCTGCGCCGGGTGCCGCCGGGCCAGGGCCTGGGCCACGAGGCCGCCGAGGGAGTAGCCCACCACCGTGCCACGGCCGGCTCCCAGGACCGCGAGCACCGCCGCCACATCGTCGGCCAGGTCGTCGATGGTGAAGCGCTCGCGGACCCGATCGGTCTTGCCGTGACCGCGCAGATCGACCGCCACCACCCGAAGGCTGGCGGCGAGCCGCGGGATCACCCGATGCCAGGCGGCCAGCGAGTCGAGCGCCCAGCCGTGCAGGAGCACCACCAGGGGTGCCCCGGCAGGGCCGGCCTCACGCACGAAGAACTCATGGCCGGCTGCTCCCACCGTCCGCCCGGCGGGCCCGGCGGGGCGCTCCTGGCCCGGGCAGAAGCGGGGAGCGAGGCGCGGCCCGAACAGGCGCCACAGCACCCAGATCGCTCCCAGACGGGCCGGCCAACGGCTGACGCTCACTCCCTCCAGCCTAGGCAACAGCCTTCTCGCCGACACCGGCAAGCCCCATCTTCCGCACCCCCGCGGATCATTGATGATCAATTTGTCGGAGGTTGGGGGCCCGCTAGTATCGCCTGGCGGTGCCCTCGTGGCGCCCCACCCGCAGGCCCCCTCGCCCCCCTAGGGGGCCTGCACACCCACCGGGATCGGCCCGGAGCGCAAGCTCCGGGCCGATCTTCGCCCGGGGCGCGCTGCCGCCCGCCGAGTGCTTGAATCCCCGGCGGCATGAAACTGCGACTCCTCCGCCCCCGTGAGCTCGCCCTGGGCCTGCGCGGCCTGGCGCGGCGACGCCCGCGCGAGGCCGAGGAGTACCTCGACAGCCACCCGGAGCATTGGGCCTCGCTGGTCGAAGCCGACCCGCACGACGCCGCCGACATTCTCGAGGCCCTGGAGGACGAGGCCGCCGCCGACCTCGTGGCGGGCCTGGATGTGGAGACGGCTGCCGACGTCCTCGAAGAGATGCAGGACGAGGCCGCCGCCGACGTCCTCGAGGAAATGCACGACGAGGCCGCCGCCGACATCCTCGAGGAACTGCCGGCCGACGAGGCGGCCGACATCGTGGGAGAGCTCGAGCCCGGCGCCCGAGCCACCCTGCTGGGGAAGATGGCGGAGCACAAGGCCGACGACATCCGGGAACTGCTCGCCTACCCGGCCGACTCGGCCGGCGGCCTCATGAACCCGGAGGTGGCCACCCTCCCCGCCGCCCTGAGCGCCGGGGAGGCCATCGAGGCGCTGCGCCGCCTGCACGAGCACCTCGAGCACCTGTCCTACGTCTACGTGGTCGACCCGGAAGACCGGCTGCTCGGGGTGGTCTCCTTCCGGGAGCTGGTGTTCGCCCGGCCCGGCACCGCCCTGGAGGAGGTCATGATGGCCGGCCCGGTGGCGGTGCGGCCGGAGACCGACCGGGCCGAGGTCGGCGACCTCATCCAGCGCTACAACTTGCTCGCCGTGCCGGTGGTGGACCACCGCGGGGTCCTGATGGGGATCGTCACCATCGACGACGTCCTCGAAGAGGTGCAGCAGGAGGCCACCGAGGACATCGCCACCATGGTGGGCGCCGGCAAGGGCGAGACCATCTACACCCCGCCTACATGCCGGTGGTGGCCTCGGTAGGCGGCAACAGCGGGGCGCAAAGCCAGGCGGTGGTCATCCGGGCCATGGCGGTGGACACCATCCCCACCCACTGGGTGCGCCGGGTGATGCTCCGCTCCGGCCTCGTGGGCCTCTTCAACGGGATTGCGGTAGGGGTGCTGTCGGGCATCATCGCCGCCCTGTTCACCCACCAGTACCGCATCGGCGTCGTCATCGCCCTGGCCGCCCTGGCCAACCTGGTGGTGGCCAACCTGGTGGGGAGCGGCATCCCGATCCTGCTCGACAAGCTCGGCAAGGACCCTGCCCTGGCCTCGAACATCTTCATGACGATGATCACCGACCTGGTGGGGTTCGGGGGGTTCCTGGCCATCGCCACCGTGATGCTCTGAAACCCCTCGACCGGGCCGTCCCCCGGGGCCGTCCTTCGGGCGACGCTCAAATGACCCAGGCCGGGGCGCCCACCGTGGTCGTCGACGTCGTGTCCTCCGGTGCGCCATCTTCGGTGTGGCGCAGGATCAGCACGCTCATCACGATCACGATGATGAGGCCCACGAGGATGATCCAGAAACCGGGATCAGTCCAGCGCGACGGGCCCCTCGATGGCCGAGCCTCGGCGAGGAGAGCCGCCTCGGCCTGAATCGGGTAACCGCATTGCGGGCAGGCGGCGGCCAGGGTCGAGATCTGGTGCCCGCACTCGGGGCAGTCGACCAGGGCCACGTTGGTCCTTTCCTCGCCCGGCTCACCCTAGCGCCCGGCGCTCTGCCCCGGAAGGCTCATTAGGGTGCGGCCATGCCTTCTGTTCGCGTGTTCATCGAGAACGTGGCCGGGTCGGACCTCAAGCACCACCACGACGAGGACCGCTTCGTGGTGACCCAGGTGGAGCGGGTCGGGGCACCCTTCCCCTACCCCTACGGGTTCGTGCCGGGGACCCTGGCCCCCGACGGGGACGCGGTGGACTGCTTCGTCGTCACCGGCCGCCCCCTCCGCACCGGGGATCTGGTGGACGCGGAAGTCGCCGGCCTCATGGAGCAGACCGACGGGGGTGGCGCCAATCACAACGTCGTCGCCGTGCTCCCCGGCGATCCTCCTCCCGACCTGGCGGCAGTGCGTGAGGAGCTGGCCCGGTTCATCGTGGAGGTCTTCCGCGACCTCCCCGGGCGGGAGTCCACGGCGGGCCGCCTGCTGCCGGTGGGGGATGCCCTGGCCTACCTGGCGGCCTGCGTGCCGGGAGGCCGATCGTGAGCCCCTCCCGGCGCCCCGTCCTGTTCCGGGCAGCCGCCGTACTGGCTGCGGCCGCCGCTCTCGGCTTTCTGGCGGGGCGCGACGGCACGCCGCTCTGGCAGGCAACCCGTGTCGTCGCGGTGGCCCTCCTCGCCGGGGCGGCGGGAGCGGCGATCCTTCGCCTGGGCCGGCCCTGGCGCGGCCTCGCCCTGCTCCTGGTCGGGATCACCGCCACCGCGGCCGGAGCCGGGATCGCCGCCGCCTGGCTCACCAAGTCGGGTTTTGGCCTCACCACCGCCGCCGGGGCGCTGAGCCTGGTGGCGGGCATCGTTGCGCTCGGCTTCGGGGCGGCCGACTCGACCGCGGCCGCCCGGGGCTGGTGGCGGGCCGCGGGCGTGGTGCCCCTGCTCCTGATATCGGCGATCCTCGTGCTGTCCCTGGCCATAGCCGTCGCCGCCACCAACGTCCCGCCTACCTCTCTGGGCGGCGAGACTCCGGCCGACCGGGGCCTGGCCTTCGAGGAGGCCCGCTTCGCGGCCGCCGACGGGGCCGAGTTGTCGGGCTGGTACCTGCCCACGCAGAACGGGGCGGCAGTGGTGCTGCTCCATGGGGCGGGGTCGACCCGGTCGTCGGTGCTCGACCATGCTGCGGTGCTGGCTCGGGCCGGGTACGGCGTGTTGCTGTTCGATGCCCGGGGCCACGGCCGGAGCGAGGGCCGGGCGATGGACTTCGGCTGGTACGGGGACGCCGACAGCGCCGGGGCGGTGGGCTACCTCGCGGGGCGGCCCGGCGTGGACCCGGCCCGGATCGCCGCCGTCGGGCTCTCCATGGGCGGCGAGGAGGCCATCGGAGCGGCGGCTGCCGACTCCCGGCTCAGGGCCGTCGTCGCCGAGGGAGCCACCGGGAGGACCGCTGCCGACAAGGCCTGGCTCTCCGAGGAGCACGGCTTCCGCGGCCTGCTCCAGGAGGGCATCGACCACCTGACCTTCTGGTTCGCCGACCTCCTGACCGAGGCCGGCCCGCCCCGCAGCCTGCGGGAAGCCGTAGTTGCGATGGCGCCCCGCCCGCTGCTGCTGATCGCCGCCGGCGAGGTCCCCGACGAGCCGGCCGTCGCCGAGCGGTTGCAGGCCGCCGCCCCGGAACGGGTCGAGGTGTGGGTCGTCCCGGGAGCCGGGCACACCGGCGGCCTGGCCACGGCGCCCGAGGAGTGGCGGGCCCGGGTGCTGGCCTTCCTGGATGCCACCCTGGCGGCCGAGGGCTGAGCCGGGCCCTCCGCCCAGGCGGCTTCACCCTGCCGTCGCGCTCACCCCTCGACAACCCTGCGGTGCAGGTCGCCGATCAACACCCCGAGGCCCGTCTTGGCGGGAACCGGCGGCGGCAGTCGCCGCAGGACATCCCGGACGGCGGGCGAGGCCCGGCCCAGCTGCCACCTGATCTCCCGAGCGGCGGCGGCCGAATCGTGGGGCGCGGCCAGGCCGCCGGCCTTCGCCGCATAAGCGGCGGCGCCGCGGGCGTGGGCCGCCATGTGGGCCGTCGCCGCCGCCTGGCCCGCGGCGCGGGCGGCCGCCACTGCCACCGGCTCCCCAACCTCCCGGGCCGCGGCGTGCGCCCCGGCCGAAAGGGCCCGGACCACCCCGATCTGCTCCTCGCCACGGCCGAAGGCGCGCAGGCCGTCGATGGCGTCGCGGGGGCGAGTGTCGTCCGGAGCCTGCGACTCGAAGCGCCGAAGCACCCGCTCGGCGCAGTCGGCCGCCCAAACCGCCAGGATCCGGCGGTCGGCCTCGGTCAGGGTCGACGAACCCGGCGGGCGTTGCATGGACCCTGGATTCTCGCAGCGGGGCCCTGGCGCCTGCTCACGGCGCGCGCTCAAAGCCCGCCGAAGTGAGGTCGATCACCCTCTCGATTCACGGTGCGGTCGTTGCGGTGGCCGGCTCCAGCGCTGGCACCGTGATCTCCCAGGCGACGGATCCATCGGCGTCGTGGGCGCGGACCACGGCCTCTTCGGCGCCGGGCAGCCAGACGGCGAAGCCGCCGGCCAGCAATGTCGCCTCCGCAGTGCCCAGCCGGTCGGTCGTCACGGTGACCCGAGCCACCGCGGCCTCCAGGCTTCCCTGCAGGAGAGTGGCCGTCTCCCCGTTGATGGTCGCCGAGGCGCCGGCCACCACCGCCGGGGCTCCGGGCGTGAAGCCCTCTTCGGCGTACTCCGAGGTGGCGACCTGGGACATGAGTCGGTCGCCGTCACGTTCCAGAGTGCAGGTCACCCTCAAGTAGGGAGACTCAGCCTCAGGCGTCCTCAGGACGGCGAAGCCACCCCGCCCTCGCACGTCGACGGCGGCGAGCTCTAGCCGGCCGGCCGCCTGGGTGATCGGTTCCGGCCCGGCGGCCCGGGCGGCGGCGATGCAGTCCTGCTCGATGCCGGCCCGGTCGGCTAGGCCGAGCTGGTCGGGGGTCGCCGCCCACGCCGCAGCGGTGCCGTCCCCGGGTAGGAAACCGACGACCAGGGCAACTGCTGCTACGAGGACCCCGACACCGGCGAGCAGCGCCCGACGGTGACTCGGCGGCCGGAACGCCCGGTCGTGGGTGACCTGGCCGAACGACCTGCGAAGTAGGTCGGCGGTTTCCTGGTCACGAGGTTCGAGGTCGGTGTCATTCGACATAGCTTCCCTCCGGGGAGAAGACGGCCCGTAGGGCGGCAAGGCCGCGCTTGAGGTGGGTGGGAACGGTGCCGGGCGAGATGCCCAGGATGTCGGCGGTCTGCTCGGTGGACAGGTCGAGGAGGATCCGCAGGGCGACCACGCTGCGCTGGCGGTCGCTGAGGGACCGCAGGCCGGCCAGCACCGCCGGGTCGAACGGCTCATCGGGCAAGGACAGTTGCTCCCGGCGCACGGCCAGAAACCGCTTGGCGTGGTTGGCCCGGCGCCAGCGGTCCCGGTGCAAGTTGAGGGCGGTGCGCATCAACCACGCCTCGGGCGAAGGATGATCCGACACCGCCCTCCACTGCTTCCAGGCCCGGGTGAAGGCCTCAGACAACAGGTCGTCGGCTTCCTCCCGGTCGGCCACCGTGGCGAGCAGGGCACGCAGGCAGCGGTCCTTGGAATCTGCGTAGAAGCCCTCGAAATCCTGCCGCTTGCCCATATCGGTAGCCGCGCCTCTCGGGCTCAGCCCTGCTCGTCGCTGGGGAACGTGCCGGAGGTCATGCCGCTCTCCGGAACGGAAACCTGGCCCTGGAACTGCAGTTCGCCCAGCTCCTGCCCGTGGCCGTCGCAGTCGCCGTACCTGGAGACCTCCCCCTCGGGGCCCACCACAGCCGTGCACGCGATGTCGCCCGGGCCGGCCGGGATGCCGACTCCCTCGCCGGGATCGAAGGTGCCGGAGACCTCGCCGGACTCCGGAGCGACGATTTGGCCCCCGTACTCCAGTTCGCCCAGCTCCTGCCCGTGGCCGTCGCAGTCGCCGTACCTGGAGACCTCCCCCTCGGGGCCCACCACAGCCGCGCAGGAGTGACCGTCGAAGGCGCCCGTCGCCGCCAGGGCCCCCGTGGTGCCCCCGGCCACAAGGAGAAGCCCGGCAAGCGCCGCCCCCGTGACGACCTTACGGCGCCTGCTCCAGTTGCTGAACCACTTGTTCATGGTCGATGACTCCTCGCTCGTAGTTGTCGCCGGTGACGCGCGCTCGTCACCCCATCTACGAACCGGAGGGCGGTCTTGTGTACACGGACCTGCACCCTACCCGGGCGGCCCTACGCGGCTACCAAGAGCCCTCGCTCACCGGGGACCCGGGTGGCAGCCACAGCAGCGGTCCCTCAGAACCCCCGACCTCGCAGGAGGCTCGCAGACCGAAAGGGCCACTCCGGGTTCCCATCGCCCTGCGGGGGGATAGCCCGCGTTCCGTCGAGCCGGACGACGATCATGTGGTCCTCCAGGATGTCTTCGCCCTACGCCGAAAGGACCCCCGATGGCCGGCACCGAGGCACCGACGAGCCCGATTTCGCGGCGGGTGCTGTACCCCGAGATCGAGCCCTTCGACGCCGGCACCCTGAAGGTCGATAGTCGCCACACCCTCTACTACGAGCAGTGCGGCAATCCTGACGGGAAGCCCGCAGTGGTGCTGCACGGCGGCCCCGGCGCCGGCTGCAACACCAAGATGCGGCGCTTCCACGACCCGGAGAGGTACCGCATCGTTCTGTTCGACCAGCGCGGGTCGGGCCGCTCGGCGCCCCACGCTGATCTCGTCGACAACACGACCTGGGATCTCGTCGCCGACATCGAGAAGCTGCGGGAGAGGCTCGGCGTCGAGCACTGGCAGGTCTTCGGCGGCTCCTGGGGATCGACCCTCGCCCTGGCCTATGCGGAGACCCATCCGGAGCGAGTCACCGAACTGGTCCTGCGCGGGATCTTCCTGCTCCGGCGCTGGGAGCTCGAGTGGTTCTACCAGGACGGGGCTTCGCGGGTGTTCCCCGACGCCTGGGAGCACTACATAGCCGCCATCCCGCCGGCCGAGCGCCACGACTTGATCTCCGCCTTCCATCGACGACTCAACTCCGGCGACCCGGAGGTGCGCCTGGCCGCCGCCCGGGCGTGGAGCGTGTGGGAAGGGGCCACCAGCTTCCTCCACATCGACGAGGCCTACATGGCGACGCACGAGGATCCCGAGTTCGCCCTGGCCTTCGCCCGCATCGAGAACCACTACTTCGCCAATGCCGGCTTCTTCGAGGTCGAGGACCAGTTGCTGCGCGACGCGCCCCGGATCAGGCACATCCCGGGAGTGATCGCGCACGGCCGCTACGACATGGTCTGTCCCCTCCAGAATGCCTGGGACCTGCACCGGGCCTGGCCGGAGGCCGAACTG